>NZ_JASJWL010000041.1:0-41475 GCF_035019225.1 Pseudomonas sp. CCC4.1
AGATGTGTATAAGAGACAGGGGTTGGCGGTGATCGATCCATTTACGGCGCTGGGGGCGTCGCGGGCGAGTACCGTGATCCGGCCTCTGAGCCCCGCACTACCGATTACGCTGTATGCGCTGACCCGGGCCGATGAGGCCCCGGTACATACGCTGGAAGGGTTGCTGCAACTGTTCGCAGAGCGTGCCAGCGAACAGTTGCAGCGGTTGGCGGGTTGATAACGCGATTTAACAGTGTGGGAGCGGGCTTGCTCGCGATAATGGCCGCGCGATTTGTCTGAGTGAACACCGCGCTACCATCGCGAGCAAGCCCGCTCCCACAGGGTGGGGGGTTACTTCGGCAAGGCGTACACCACCACCTGATCACCTACCTGATCTTTCAAGATCGAGTTGCCCCCCGCTACAAACGCCACATACTGACGGCCCTTGTATTCATAGATCGCGGGGTTGGCCACGGCAGGGGCCATAACGATATCCGACCACAATTCCTTGCCGTCATCCAGGGAGTAGGCGCGCACCTTGGCATCCATCGAGGCACCGATAAACACCACGCCACCGGCCGTTACTGCCGGGCCACCAATGGTCGGTGAGCCCATGCTTTCAGGCATGTACCAGCCCCACTGCTGCACGGCACCCATCGGCCGACGCCATTTCACGTCACCGGTGTTCATGTTGATTGCCACGATTTCACCGAAAGGCGGTGCCCAGCACGGCATGCCTGCCCAGTTTTGCGCGTTCAGCAAACTCATGCCGTAAGGCGCGCCGATCTGTGGGTAGAAGCCGTTTTCGTTGCCGGAGTCTTTAGGCTGCTTGTCGTAGGAAGCTCGATCCCACAGCTTGATCATCTGCACGATGTGCGAGGTGTTGACGATCGCCACCTGGCTCACCGGGTCAAACGCTACACCGCCCCATTGCACCCCACCGGCGCTGTCCGGGTAAGCCAGGACGCCGTTGCCTTTGGTCGAAGGCGGTGAGTACATGCCGTTGTATTCCAGGCCATCCCACATTTTGCTGCACTGGCCGAAACCGACGATATCGGCGATTTTCCAGATGGCTGGTTTTTTCGACTGATCCAGCAGCGGCGCAGGTTTGGTCGGGAACGGTTGGGTTGGCGAATACACCTCGCCGTCAGCGTCACCCTTGGGCACCGGGCGTTCTTCTATCGGCCATACGTCTTCGCCGGTACGGCGGTCGACGGTGAACAGGAAGCCCATCTTGGTCGCTTGCACCAGCGCGGCGACAGGCTTGCCATCGACGGTGATATCCATCAGCGTTGGCGCCGAGTTGATGTCGTAGTCCCACAAGTCATGGTGAACCCACTGACGAGACCAGACGACCTTGCCGGTATTGATATCCAGCGCAGTGGTGGAGGTTCCCAGAGGAATCGGTTTGGTCCGGTTGCCGCCCCAGTAGTTGGGTGACGGTGAGGACACGGGGATGTACAGCAAGCCCAGAGCCGGGTCATAAGACATCGCGGTCCAGATGTTGGCGGTACCGGTTTTGCCAGCTTCTTCATCCGGGATCGGCTTGAATTCCCATTCCAACTCACCGGTGCGAGCATTGAGGGCAAACAGCGAGCCCGGTGATTCAACTTCGTATTCCCAGTCTTTGCCGGCCCAGCCCACGATCAGCTTGTCGCCAATAACGGTGGGGGGTTGCAGCTGGGAAAGTGGCCACTTGGCGTTGACCTTGTTCCACTGGTTGACGTCCACCACGCCATTTTTACCGAAGCCTTCGCAGGGTTTGCCGGTATCGGCATCCACCGCGTACAGCTGTGCGGTCATATTGCCCAGGTACACGACCTTCTGGCAGGCCACGCCCGCTTGCGGGTTTTTTTCCTGCCAGTAGGCCACACCGCGTGATTTAAGCGCGGGCTGGGTTTCGGCCACCAGGGGCGATTTAGTGTCGTAGGTCCACTTCTCTTTGCCGGTCTCGGGCTCAAGGGCAATGATCCGGTAGAACGGCGTGCCGACGTAGAGTGTGTCATTGGCGAAAATGGGCGTGGCGGACCACACCGACGGCGGAATTTTGCCGGTGCCGGTGGACATGTCGCCGGTGAAGTACTGCCAGACTTTGGTCAGTTTACCGACGTTGTCCTTGTTGATCTGGGTGAGGGGCGAGTACTTCTGCGAGCTGAGCTGGCCGTGGAAGCTGTCCCATTCCTTGCCGCTGGGGATCGGGATTCTGGCGTCTTCGGCAGAGATGCTCGACGGTGCCAGCAACGGTGGCGGTACGGTGTAGGTGTCCTGGGCGTAAGCGTTGGATACCCCGGCGAGCAGGCACAGCGCCGGTGCTGTCAAAATGTGCTTCTTGATCCCGTTCATATCGCGCTCCTTGCTGGCTTGGGGCCAAAGGTTTCAATGACAACACCCACGGCGTAGACCAGCAGGGCAATCACTGTCCACCAACCATGCAGCAGGCTGGCGGCAAAAATGGTGCCGATCGCACCGGCCCAGCCCAGAAACAGGACGAAGTTGCGCAAGCCTCCTGCCCCGGTCTTGAGCAGCAGTACGCCCAGGACAAACAGCACCAGTTCGGCAAACATAGTGGTCATTGCCCCGCCGGAACCCGTCACACCGGACAATGGCATAAAGAACCGCCCTGCCGTAATGGCCAGGGCAGCCAGAGCCGCGATGATCATGATATGGGCACCCAGTTGGCGCCTGGGCGGTGCGTAGGCTGCAGAAGTACTCATCCCTTTCTCCTTAGCGATTCATGCCCGAGGGCATCACGGAAAGTGAGTGTAGCCAAGGCGGAGGAAATCGCCGGGAGGATGCAAGCGGCAGCAATCTTTGTGGGAGCGGGCTTGCTCGCTATACAGGCGGCTCGGTCTCTTTGACAGACCGAGTAGATGCCATCGCGGGCAAGCCCGCTCCCACAGGAAATGTGAGTGTCAGTGCGCCTGCTCAGCCTCTATCGGCGCATCCTTGGTCACATGCTTGACCAGTTTGCCGATGGTCAGGCCCTGGAACAGGATCGAGGACAGCACCACGATATAAGTGATACTCAGGATCAGGTCGCGCTCCGGGCCCAGCGGCAAGGCCAGGGCCAGCGCCACCGAAACACCACCGCGCAAGCCGCCCCAGGTGAGGATCCGGATAGTGCCGCGCGGCACGGTGCGCCAGCGGCGCAGCAAGACAATGGCCGGGGCCACAGTCAGCAGGCGCGACAGCAAAATGGCCACGGCCAAACCGCTGGCAGCCAGCAAATGCAGCCACGAGAACGGCAGCAGCAACAGTTCCATGCCGATCAGCGCAAACAGCAGCGCATTGAGCATGTCATCCAGCAGCTCCCAAAAACCGTCCATGTAGCGACGGGTCATCTCGTTCATGGCCTTGTTGCGGCCCAGGTTGCCGATGATCAAACCGGCGACCACCATCGCAATCGGCGCCGATACATGCAGCTCACTGGCCATGGCCGAGCCGCCAATCACCAGGGCCAGGGTCAGCATCACTTCGATCTGGTATTGCTCGATGCTCTTGATCATGCGGTACACCAGGTAACCGATCAGGCCGCCGAACACCACGCCGCCAATGGCTTCGTGGGCGAACAGCATGGCCGTGGCGCTCAGGCTAGGTGTTTCGCCCAGTTGCACGATGCCCAACAGCACGGTGAACACCACAACGGCGGTGCCGTCATTGAACAGCGACTCACCGACGATGGTGGTTTTCAGTGGCTTGGAGGCATTGGCCGTACGCAGCACGCCGAGCACGGCAATCGGATCGGTGGGGGAGATCAGTGCACCAAACAGCAGGCAGTACAGGAAGCTGATATGCCAGCCGAACAGGCCGAAAATCCAGTACGCGAGGCTGCCGATCACCGTAGTGGCGATCAATACGCCGACCGTGGCCAGCAAACCAATGGGCCAGCGATAGCTGCGCACGTCGTTGAAATTCACATGCAGGGCGCCGGCAAACAGCAGGAACGACAGCATCCAGTTCATCAGCAGGTCGCCGAAGTCGATCTGGCCGATCAGCTCTTGCACGCGCTCTTCCAGCCCGGGGTAACCGAGAAAGCTCAAGCCTTGCAACAGCAGGGAAAACATCAGGGCGGTGACCATCACGCCAATCGTCGGCGGCAGGCCGATAAAGCGGAAGTTCACATAAGTCAGTAGTGAGGTCAGGCAGATAAACGCAGCAACAAGCTCAAGCATCCGGGATCCTGTGGTGGCGAGAGTGAATGGAAATCCGATGGGTTCGGGTCATGTTTGGATGCAAAAACGGGCGTCAGGGGCACATCCCGGGGGTGTGGCAAGCGGACGCGAAGTGCGAGGTCATTGACCACAATGCTGCACTGAGGTTGCATGGTGGCGCTTGCGGCAGTCGCAGGTTGATAACAATAAGGAGTCTGCGGTGCTGGCAACGGTGTTGGTGTTGGTCGCGGCGGTATTGCACGCGATCTGGAACACCCTGATCAAGTTCAGCGGTGAGCGTTTGCTGGTGATCGCCTGCATGGACACGGTGGCGCTGGTGGTGGTGGCGGCGCTGGTGGGGTTTGCACAATGGCCACCGGCGGATATCTGGCCGTGGATCCTGGCGTCGGTATTTTTCGAGCTGGTGTATCGGGTGCTGCTGATCCGCGCCTATCGGGTGGGGGATCTGGGTCTGGTGTACCCGCTGATGCGCGGGCTTTCGCCGCTGGTGGTGCTGGCGCTGACCCTGACCTTTGCCGGAGAAGTGCTGACCGGGCAGCAGATTATCGGTATTTTGCTGATTCCTTGCGGCATGGCCTGCCTGCTGTGGCAGGGCGGTGGCGGTGATCGTCTGCCCTGGTCGATGCTGCCGGTCGTGGCGCTGATCGGCGTGTGTATCGGTTGCTATACCTTCCTGGATGGCCAGGCAATCCGGCGCTGGTCGCACCCGCTGGATTACCTGGTGTGGGTCACGCTGCTCAGCGCCTGGCCGTTTCCGTTGCTGGCGGTTACCCGCAAGCGTGCCGCGTTTGCGCTGTTCTGGCGTACACAATGGCGATTGGGCGTGGCGGTGGGGGTTTGCGTGCTGGCCAGCTATGCGCTGGTGCTGTGGGCCATGCAACTGGGCTCGATTGCCGAGGCGGCGGCGCTGCGTGAGGTCAGTGTGATTCTGGTGGTGCTGTTCGGTATGCGTTACCTCAAAGAACCTTTCGGCGGACCGAGGCTCTTAGCCTGTGGGCTGGTGCTGATCGGCATGCTCGTGATGAAACTCTAAAAAGGAAATTCCAATGACGGTTGCTTTCTGGTGTGTGCTGATTGCCTTCTGTTTGACCTATGTGTGTACCGCCTTTGCCAAGTTCAGTGACGGCAAGTTCGGGCCCAGGCAAAACCATGATCCGCGTACGTTTCTTGACGGCCTGCAAGGGTTTGCCAAGCGTGCCCACAGTGCCCAGCTCAACAGCTTTGAAGTGACCCCGGCTTTTGCCGCGGCGGTGATCATTGCCGATATCGTCGGCAACGCCCAGCCGGTGACCATTGACGTGCTGGCGGTGCTGTTTATTACCAGTCGCATGCTCTACATCATCTGCTACCTGGCTGACTGGGCGATGCTGCGTTCCATCGTGTGGTTTATCGGCATGGGGCTGGTGGTCAGCTTCTTTTTTGTGTCGATGTAACGCAATCACCACTCTGCCTGTGGGAGCGGGCTTGCTCGCGATGTCGGCGATGCGGTTTACCTGATGCGCCGCAGTGATGCCATCGCGAGCAGGCTCGCTCCCACAAGGGCAGTTACAACGGCAACGCCGCCCCTTTAGGCCACAGCAGCCAGATATTGCCCTTCTGTTTCATGTCACCTGCAATTTGCCCTGCCTCGGGGCCCGTACCGACAAAGAAGTCGGCCCGCACTTCGCCGGCAATGGCGCCGCCGGTGTCCTGGGCGGCAACCGGGCGCACGATGGGCTGGCCGTCGGCCTGGGTGGTCGATAACCACAACAGGCTGCCCAGCGGGATTACCTTGCGGTCCACTGCCACGCTGTAACCGGCCGTCAGCGGCACGTTCAGCGAGCCGCGCGGGCCTTCGTTGCTGTCGGCGTTCTGGGTGAAAAATACATAGCTCGGGTTGCTGGCAAGCATCTCGTGGACACGCTGCGGGTTGGCCATGGCCCAGGCGTGAATGGTGCCCATGGTCACGTCTTCTTTTTTCAGCTCGCCTTGCTCGACCAGCCAGCGGCCAATCGGTTTGTACGGGTGGCCGTTCTGGTCGGCATAGCCAATGCGCAGTTGACGGCCATTGTCGAGCTGGACCCGGCCAGAGCCCTGGATCTGCAGGAATTGCAGATCCATCGGATCGGTCAGCCACGCCAGTACCGGAGCATTCAGGCCGTTGCTGTTGATGGTTTCGGCTGTGTCATAAGGCTTCAGTACACGGCCTTCGAGGCGACCGCGCAGGCGTTTGCCTTTGAGCTCGGGGTAAATGCTGTCCAGGTTGACCACGATCAGATCAGACGGTACGCCGTAGATCGGCACATTGGCCGCCTGGGTGGGCTTGAGGCTGCCCGGGTAAACGGGTTCGTAGTAACCGGTGATCAGGCCGTCGCTGCTGCCTTCGGCCGAACGCAAGCTGTAGACGTCGAGGTGGGTTTGCAGGAAATTGCTGATTTCAGCCACGCTGGGGCTGGCAGGCAGGGCCGCAGCGTCGCTGCATACCGGACCCCAGTTGGCGTCGGCCTTGAGACGGGTGCAGGCGCTGCGCCATGAAGCGAAGCCGCTTTGCAGGTCATTGCCTGTCACTTCCGGCAGCGCACTCCAGTCGGCTTTGCTGTAGGTCGTGTGAGGTTCAGGTTTTGCGGCATTTTTGTCCGCATCCTTGTCGGTGCCGTTGCACCCGGCCAGGAGCATGACAACGGGCAGCGCCCAGGCCAGTGGTTTGAAAAATATGTTCATTGACGCTGTTCCTTAACGGCTGCCGAGGTCTGATGGCCTTCAAGGCAACCCGTATATTTAATAAGGGTATTGGTCTTTACGGGTGACACGAGGATACTGGCGGCCGATTTCCGTGACCTGAAGCCACCATGATTCTTAAACGATTGACTGTTGTAGTGCTGGCCTGCCTGACGCTGACGGCGTGTGGCGGGGTTGATCCCGATTCGCCGCTAGGCCAGCGTAAAGCGATTTTCAAGCAAATGCTAAAGACCAGTGAAGATCTGGGCGGAATGTTGCGGGGTCGAATTCCGTTCGATGGTCCGCGCTTTACCGCAGGCGCTATCAAGTTGGATGCGTTGGCTTACGAGCCGTGGAAGCATTTCCCTCAAGTAAAGGAGAGCGATCAAACCAGCGCTACTGATGACGTCTGGCAAAAGCAGGCACGTTTTCAGGAGTTGGCGCGGCAGTTGGAGGCTGCTACGGGTGAGCTGGTTATCGCCAGCCAGGTGCAACCCTACAAGGCCAGTAACCTGATGCCTGCGGTGCAGAAGGTCGAAGACACCTGCAGTGCGTGCCACAAGGCATTCAGGAATCACTGAGTAAAGTTGAGCCGGTACCCACCTGCTGTGGGAGCGGGCTTGCTCGCGATGCAGGCGACGCGATCTGTCAGGCAGACCGCAGCGATCCCATCGCGAGCAAGCCCGCTCCTACAGGGCGTATTACTTGTCCAGCTGATCCAGCGCTTCCTGCAACTCTTTGCGCGATTCGGCCAGCTTGTTTTTGCGCTTGTCGATTTTTTCCGGGTCGCCTTTCTTCATGGCCTTGTCCAGATCTGCCTGGCGCTTGCTGACTTCGTGCTTGGCTTCCAGCACCTTGTTTTCGCGTTCCTTGCGCAGGCCCGCGTCGGTGCAATGGGCTTCAACTTCGCTCAGGGCTTTTTCCAGGCCTGCTACCTGGTTGCTGTTGCCGTGGGCGCGCGCTTGCTCAAGTTGCAGGGTGATGGCCTGCTTCTTGGCAGCACAGCCGGTCAGTTCAGGCGCTGTGTCGGCGGCCATCAGCGGGGCAGCCAACAGGCCGCAGACAGTAAACAGGGCGAGCGGTGAAAGTAATTTCATAAATAGCTCCATGACCAAAGATGACAATTAAATAAGGTCGAAAGCACGCTGCACAAGCGTCGTTCGGCGGTTCGAAACCGTGGATGTTAGCAGCATCCGTACGCAAGCAATCCGTTGCGCGATGCCCGCCAGCAGCAAAAAGCCCCGAACAGTCGCCTGTCCGGGGCTTTTGGTGCAGCAGGCTTAATTACAAACCAGCGGCAGTACGCAGTTCTTCAGCGCGGTCGGTACGCTCCCACGTGAACGTGGTGAAGGTATCGTCGCCAACCGTTTTGGTCTGCGGGATACGGCCGAAGTGACCGTATGCTGCAGTTTCCTGGTACATCGGGTGCAGCAGATCAAGCATCTTGGTGATGGCGTATGGACGCAAGTCGAACACCTCACGGACCAGCTTGATGATCTTGTCGTCGGAAATTTTGCCAGTGCCGAAAGTATTCAACGAAATCGAAGTCGGTTGAGCGACGCCGATTGCGTAGGAAACCTGGATCTCGCAACGCTCAGCCAGGCCGGCAGCCACGATGTTCTTGGCCACGTAACGACCGGCGTAGGCCGCCGAACGGTCAACCTTGGATGGATCTTTACCCGAGAACGCGCCGCCGCCGTGACGGGCCATGCCGCCGTAGGTGTCAACGATGATCTTGCGACCGGTCAGGCCGCAGTCGCCAACCGGGCCACCGATGATGAACTGGCCAGTAGGGTTGATGTGGAACTGGGTGTCTTTGTGCAACAGATCAGCAGGCAGCACGTGCTTGACGATCAGCTCCATGACGCCTTCGCGCAGGTCTTTGTGCGACACTTCCGGGTTGTGCTGGGTCGACAGCACGATGGCGTCGATGGCCACAACCTTTCCGCCTTCGTAACGGCAAGTGACCTGGGACTTGGCGTCCGGGCGCAGCCACGGCAGCAGGCCGGATTTGCGGGCTTCTGCCTGGCGCTGTACCAACTGGTGAGAGAAGGTGATCGGTGCCGGCATCAGCACGTCGGTTTCGTTGCTGGCGTAGCCGAACATCAGGCCCTGGTCGCCGGCGCCCTGATCTTCAGGCTTGGCGCGGTCTACACCCTGGTTGATGTCAGGAGACTGCTTGCCGATGATGTTCATCACGCCGCAGGTAGCACCGTCGAAGCCGACGTCGGAGCTGGTGTAACCGATGTCGGTGATCACGTCACGAACGATCTGCTCCAGGTCAACCCAGGCCGAAGTGGTGACTTCGCCGGCGATGATTGCTACGCCGGTTTTCACCAGAGTCTCGCACGCCACACGGGCGAACTTGTCTTCAGCAATGATGGCGTCCAGCACCGCGTCAGAAATCTGGTCGGCGATTTTGTCCGGATGCCCTTCAGACACGGACTCGGAGGTGAAAAGGGAGTATTCGCTCATCTCGACGGTTTCCTAATATTTACCGATGGTGAGTGTCGCCAGCTGGCCGCTGAAAGTGGCGGACCTGAAGCTGGAAACCATTACGTAAGCCTACATAGAGGCTTTCCCCGGGAACGAGTCCCGCAGCGGTGGCCCAACGGGCCAGATCATCTTGTTCAAAACCCAGCCATAAATCACCGCAGGCCTCGCGGGCCCACGCCTGATTATGGCTGCACAACTCTGTTACCAGCAGGCTACCGCCCGGTTGCAGCAAGGTCGCCAGTTGCCTGAGTGCTTCGGCCGGTGCAGCGAAATGGTGCAAGACCATGTTCACGACCACGCAATCGACCTGGATCGGTGCTTCATGCAGCGCGTCGGCCAGGATCAGGCTGACGTTGTTCAGTGACTCGCGTTCACACAACTGGCGGGCCAGCTCCAGCATCACCGGGCTGTTGTCCAGCGCCGTGACCTGATGGAAACGACGGGCCAGGTCGGGCAAGAAGCTGCCATCGCCGGGGCCGACTTCCAGGGCTGTGGCCCCCGGGCCGAAGCTCAGTTTGTCGAGCAGGGTTAAAACACTGTCACGGTATTGCGGCAAGCCGGCGATCAAATCCTGTTGAGCGCGAAATTTCTCGGCTATGCGTGAGAAAAAGTCCTGACTGGCGGCTGCACGTTGGCCGTGTACGGCGCTGATGCGCGCCTGTACATCGGCGGGCAAGGCCAGGTTATCGACCTCTTCCAGCAGTGCTGCATGCAATTTGCCGCCCAGTTGTTCGGTATGGGGCAGGGCGCGGCGATAAAAAATCGCGTTGCCTTCGCGCCGGGTTGCAACCAGCCGTGCCTGGGACAGCACCTTGAGGTGGTGGCTCATGCCGGACTGCCCGGTGGCGAAGATCTGTGTCAGTTCCAGCACACCAAACGAATCATTGGCCAACGCGCGCAGCACATTGAGTCGCAGCGGATCGCCTCCAGCCTTGCACAGGGCGGAGAGCTCGTCGCAATCGTCATGGCGGATTGAAGGCACGCGTAAGTTCATGGGGCCGCAGTCTAGTTACCCGCTCAAGCCCCCGCAAGTTCAATATCAAAACTTTTTGATATTGGTCGATAAATGGCACGTTTGTCGGGTGGAATGTGCTTATTAACGAAATGAAATGTCCGATCCTTAACAGATTGCCTGCCTGAACAAAGGAAAAACGTTTCAGCTGACTATCTGTCATTGCCCCGAGGGGGTGGGTGAGGGAAAATGCTCGCCTTTTTTCCGTTTCGATTTAACTTCCAATACCCAGGAGAACAGCGATGCCCAGCCGTCGTGAGCGTGCCAACGCCATTCGTGCACTCAGCATGGATGCCGTGCAAAAAGCCAACAGCGGTCATCCAGGTGCCCCTATGGGTATGGCGGATATCGCCGAAGTACTGTGGCGCGATTATCTGAAGCACAACCCGAGCAATCCTTCGTTCGCTGACCGTGACCGCTTCGTGCTGTCCAACGGCCACGGTTCGATGCTGATCTACTCGTTGTTGCACCTGACCGGCTATGACCTGTCGATCGACGACCTGAAAAACTTCCGCCAGCTGCACAGCCGCACCCCGGGCCACCCGGAGCTGGGCTACACGCCGGGCGTTGAAACCACCACTGGCCCGTTGGGTCAGGGCCTGGCCAACGCTGTGGGCTTTGCCCTGGCCGAAAAAGTCATGGGCGCGCAGTTCAACCGTCCTGGCCATAACGTTGTCGATCACCACACCTACGTGTTCCTGGGTGATGGCTGCATGATGGAAGGCATTTCCCACGAAGTTGGCTCGCTGGCCGGCACCCTGGGCCTGAGCAAACTGATCGCTTTCTACGATGACAACGGCATCTCCATCGATGGCGAAGTTGAAGGCTGGTTTACCGACGATACGCCAAAGCGTTTCGAAGCCTACAACTGGCAAGTGATCCGTAACGTTGACGGTCACGACCCGGAAGAAATCAAGACCGCGATCGAAACCGCACGCAAAAGCGACCAGCCAACGCTGATCTGCTGCAAGACCACCATCGGTTTCGGTTCGCCGAACAAGCAGGGCAAAGAAGACTGCCACGGTGCTCCACTGGGCAACGATGAAATCGCCCTGACCCGCAAGGCCCTGAACTGGAACCACGGTCCATTTGAAATCCCGGCTGATATCTACGCCGAATGGGATGCCAAGGAAGTCGGTGCTGCGGTTGAGTCCGAGTGGGACAAGCGCTTCGCTGCCTACGCTGCCGAGTTCCCTGAGCTGGCCGCCGAGCTGTCCCGTCGCCTGAGCGGCAAGCTGCCAGCTGACTTCGATGCCAAGGCCAACGCCTACATCGCTGAAGTCGCGGCCAAAGGCGAAACCATCGCCAGCCGTAAAGCCAGCCAGAACGCGCTGAATGCCTTCGGCCCGTTGCTGCCTGAGCTGCTGGGCGGCTCCGCTGACCTGGCCGGCTCCAACCTGACCCTGTGGAAAGGTTGCAAAGGTGTTTCGGCTGAAGACGCCAGCGGCAACTACGTGTACTACGGTGTACGTGAGTTCGGCATGAGCGCCATCATGAACGGCGTTGCCCTGCACGGCGGCCTGGTGCCTTACGGTGCAACCTTCCTGATGTTCATGGAATACGCCCGCAACGCCATCCGCATGTCGGCCCTGATGAAACAGCGCGTGATCTATGTGTTCACCCACGACTCCATCGGTCTGGGCGAAGACGGCCCGACTCACCAGCCGATCGAACAGCTGACCAGCCTGCGTACTACGCCGAACCTGGACACCTGGCGCCCGGCCGATGCGGTGGAATCCGCAGCTGCCTGGAAATACGCCCTGGAGCGCAACGACGGCCCGTCCGCGTTGATCTTCTCGCGTCAGAACCTCAACCACCAGACCCGTGATGCCGGCCAGATTGCCGATATCAACCGTGGTGGCTACGTGCTCAAGGACTGCGCAGGCGAGCCTGAGCTGATCCTGATCTCGGCCGGTTCCGAAGTGGGCCTGGCTGTTCAGGCCTGGGAAAAACTGACCGAACAGGGCCGCAAGGTTCGTGTGGTGTCGATGCCATGCACCAGCGTGTACGAAGCTCAAGATGCGGGCTACAAGCAGTCGGTTCTGCCGCTGCAGGTGAGCGCCCGTATCGCCATCGAAGCCTCCCACGCTGACTACTGGTACAAGTACGTGGGCCTGGAAGGCCGCGTGATCGGCATGACCACCTACGGCGAGTCGGCGCCTGCGCCTGCCTTGTTCGAGGAGTTCGGCTTCACCCTGGAAAACATCCTGGGTCAGGCTGACGAGCTGCTGGAAGACTAAGTAACAAAGTGGCTGCCTTATTCGCGAGCAGGCTCGCTCCCACATGGGCTATGTAGATCCCTGTGGCAGCGAGCCTGCTCGCGAAATAGTAGTGGTGAAGGATTCACCTTGGTAATCGAGAACCCCATGCCTCAACCGCGTCCCTACAAAGTTGCACTCAACGGCTACGGCCGGATTGGTCGTTGTGTCTTGCGTGCGTTGTTCGAGCGAGGGGCTTCTGCCGGGTTTGAAATTGTTGCACTCAATGATTTGGCCGATATGGCCAGTCTCGAATATTTGACGCGCTTCGACTCCACCCATGGCCGGTTTCCCGGCGAGATACGGATCGAAGGCGACTGCCTGCATATCAATGGCGACTGCGTGAAAGTGTTCCGCAGTGCCACCCCCGAAGGGATCGACTGGGCCGCGCTGGGCATTGACCTGGTGCTGGAATGCTCCGGTGTCTACAACACCCGTGCCGACGGCCAGCGCTTTCTGGATGCCGGGGCTCCCGGCGTACTTTTTTCGCAACCGATGGCCAGCGACGCCGATGTCGACGCCACCATTGTCTACGGCGTCAACCAGCACAGCCTGACGGGCGAAGAGCGCCTGGTGTCCAACGCTTCCTGCACCACCAATTGCGGCGTACCGCTGTTGCGTCTGCTGGATCAGGCGCTTGGCCTGGAGTACGTGTCGATCACCACGATTCACTCGGCGATGAACGATCAGCCGGTCATCGATGCCTACCATCATGAAGACCTGCGACGTACTCGCTCGGCCTTTCAGTCGGTGATTCCGGTATCGACCGGCCTGGCCAAAGGCATTGAGCGCCTGTTGCCGGAACTTGCCGGCCGAATTCAGGCCAAAGCAGTACGGGTGCCGACCTTGAACGTGTCGTGCCTGGACATCACCCTGACCACGGCCCGGGATACCGATGCCGCAGAAGTGAACCGCCTGCTGCGCGAGGCTGCCACCAGCGGCCCGCTCAAAGGCTTGCTGGCCTACACCGAGCTGCCGCACGCCAGCTGTGATTTCAATCATGACCCTCATTCGGCCATTGTCGATGCCAGCCAAACCCGCGTTTCCGGCCCCCGGCTGGTGAACCTGCTGGCCTGGTTCGACAACGAATGGGGTTTTGCCAATCGAATGATCGATGTGGCAGAGCACTACTTGCACGTTACCCACCCAAAATCCGTTCTCTAACATTAGAAACTCAGGAATTGCGACCCATGACCGTGTTGAAGATGACCGACCTCGATCTGCAAGGTAAACGCGTACTGATCCGCGAAGACCTCAACGTCCCAGTCAAGGACGGTGTAGTCACCAGCGATGCGCGTATCCTCGCTTCGCTGCCGACCATCAAGCTGGCGTTGGAAAAAGGCGCGGCGGTTATGGTCTGCTCGCACCTGGGACGTCCGACTGAAGGCGAGTTCTCGGCTGAAAACAGCCTCAAGCCTGTAGCCGAGTACCTGAGCAAGGCCCTGGGCCGTGAAGTGCCGCTGGTCAGCGATTACCTCAATGGTGTCGACGTCAAAGCCGGCGACATCGTGCTGTTCGAGAACGTGCGCTTCAACAAGGGCGAAAAGAAAAACGCCGACGAACTGGCCAAGCAATACGCCGCCCTGTGCGACGTGTTTGTGATGGACGCTTTCGGCACCGCTCACCGCGCCGAAGGTTCGACCCACGGCGTGGCCAAGTTTGCCAAGGTTGCTGCGGCAGGCCCTCTGCTGGCTGCTGAACTGGAAGCACTGGGCAAGGCCCTGGGCGCCCCGGCCAAGCCAATGGCGGCCATTGTTGCTGGCTCCAAGGTGTCGACCAAGCTTGAAGTGCTCAACAGCCTGAGCCAGATCTGCGATCTGCTGATCGTGGGTGGCGGTATCGCCAACACTTTCCTGGCCGCTGCCGGTCACCCGGTGGGCAAGTCGCTGTACGAGCCCGACCTGCTGGAAACCGCTCGCGCCATCGCTGCCAAGGTCAACGTGCCCCTGCCTACCGACGTAGTCGTGGCCAAGGAGTTCGCTGAAAGTGCCGCTGCCACCGTCAAGCTGATTGCCGACGTGGCTGCTGACGACATGATCCTGGATATCGGCCCGCAAACTGCTGCGCATTTCGCCGAGCTGCTCAAGTCTTCGAAGACTATCCTGTGGAACGGTCCGGTTGGCGTGTTCGAGTTCGACCAGTTCGGCAACGGCACCAAGGTTCTGGCCCGGGCCATTGCCGACAGCGCAGCGTTCTCGATTGCGGGTGGCGGCGACACTCTGGCGGCGATCGACAAATACGGCATTGCTGATCAAATCTCCTACATCTCCACCGGCGGTGGTGCATTCCTGGAGTTCGTCGAAGGCAAGGTACTGCCTGCCGTTGAAATCCTGGAAAGCCGCGCCAAAGCCTGAAGGTGTTTCAGGCCCTGAAAGGAAGCATGGACATGGTCAAGTTGTTACCGCTGTTGATGATCGCGGGCTTTTTGGCCGGTTGCGCCGGCTCGAGCGAGTCGGTGCCCGAGGCTGCAACCCCTGAAGAGAGTGGTTGTTACCAGGCTGACTGGCAGGCGCAAAGCGTGCCGCTGGTCAATAAACGCTCAGGGCCCGAGGCGCTGGAAAAATACGAGTCGCCCAAGCCTTCACAAGAGCGCGGGTGCCCATGATTTGAAATGCGGCCCACCCAATGGGCCGCATAGCTATAGCTGAAGCTGTAACGTTTCAGCTAAATCGCATTGGCCATATCGGGGCAAACCCCCGATCTGCAATAACTTGAATAGCAGCCGCCGCTACGGCAGGCTTGCACGATTAACGACCCTTGTCCGGGAGAGACACACACAATGGCACTTATCAGCATGCGCCAGATGTTGGACCACGCCGCCGAATTCGGCTACGGCGTTCCAGCCTTCAACGTAAACAACCTTGAGCAGATGCGCGCCATTATGGAAGCCGCTGACAAGACCGACTCCCCGGTGATCGTTCAGGCCTCGGCCGGTGCGCGCAAGTACGCGGGTGCTCCTTTCCTGCGTCACCTGATCCTGGCTGCAATCGAAGAATTTCCGCATATCCCGGTGTGCATGCACCAGGACCACGGCACCAGCCCTGACGTGTGCCAGCGCTCGATCCAGCTGGGCTTCAGCTCGGTGATGATGGACGGCTCGCTGGGTGAAGACGGCAAGACCCCGACCGACTACGACTACAACGTTCGCGTGACTCAGCAAACCGTTGCCCTGGCGCACGCTTGCGGCGTATCGGTTGAAGGCGAGCTGGGCTGCCTGGGTTCGCTGGAAACCGGTATGGCTGGCGAAGAAGACGGCATCGGTGCAGAAGGCGTTCTGGATCACAGCCAGATGCTGACCGACCCGGAAGAAGCGGCTGACTTCGTCAAGCGCACCCAGGTAGATGCCCTGGCAATTGCCATCGGTACTTCCCACGGCGCTTACAAGTTCACCAAGCCACCGACTGGCGACGTACTGGCAATCGACCGTATCAAAGAGATCCACAAGCGCATTCCGAACACTCACCTGGTGATGCACGGTTCGTCCTCTGTTCCACAAGAGTGGCTGGCGATCATCAACGAGTTCGGCGGCGACATCAAAGAAACCTACGGTGTGCCGGTAGAAGAAATCGTTGAAGGCATCAAGCACGGCGTGCGCAAGGTCAACATCGACACCGACCTGCGTCTGGCATCGACTGGCGCGATGCGTCGCCTGATGGCAACCAACCCGAGCGAGTTTGACCCGCGCAAGTTCTTCGGCGCCACTGTAACGGCCATGCGTGACGTGTGTATTGCCCGTTACGAAGCCTTCGGTACTGCCGGTAATGCTTCGAAGATCAAGCCGATCTCCCTCGAAGCCATGTACCAGCGTTACCTCAAAG
This sequence comes from Pseudomonas sp. CCC4.1, assembly GCF_035019225.1. Classification (NCBI taxonomy): domain Bacteria; kingdom Pseudomonadati; phylum Pseudomonadota; class Gammaproteobacteria; order Pseudomonadales; family Pseudomonadaceae; genus Pseudomonas; species Pseudomonas sp. CCC4.1. Next base: position 16,433 of record NZ_JASJWL010000041.1, read on the forward strand.
GTGAGCTGAACGCCAAGGTCAACTAAGACCGGCGCGTACTAAAAAGCCCGCAGCGATGCGGGCTTTTTTGTGGGTGTCAGTTGCAGCCCTCTCCCTCCGGGAGAGGGCTAGGGTGAGGGTCACTTGAGCAACCCGCGCACACTGATCCACACAGGAATACCCAAGCCAATCCAGCTCAATACATCCCACGCCTCGTCACCCAATAGCGCACTGAACAAGCCCATCACGCTGACCAGGCCAATCGCCAGCGGGATGGAAAACACTTTCCAGAAGTTCGACTGACGGGGCCTCATCGTGCGCTCTCCCTGGCCGCTCGGCGGCGCACCCACCACAGGTAGAGTCCGCTGCCGAGCACCACAATGGTCAGCACGTCGAGAGCCGCCCAGAGAATTTTCATCGGCATGCCGCCGTAATCGCCGAAGTGCAGCGGTTGCGACATGCCCATAGCGTCCATGTACCACGGGCGCCCGGCCACTGCGGTGACCTCCAGGGTACTGGCATCGATCAATACCGGGGTCAGCAGGTGAGAAGTCAGGTGCGTGCTGCCTTTCATAAAGACCGCGTAATGGTGCTCGCTGGAGAACCGTGTACCGGGGAAGGCGATAAAGTCCGGGCGCATGCCGGGCGCGGCTTTGGCTGCGATCTCCAGCAACTGGCTGGCCGGGGCAAGACGGGTCAGTGGCGGAGCATCGCGGTAGGGTTCGATCATGGCGCTGAGGCTGTCATTGCGCCATGCGGCAATGATCAGGTCAGCACAGGCACTGATAACGCCGGTCACCCCTACCACCAGGGCCCAGGTCAGGGTCACGGCGCCAATCAGGTTGTGCAGGTCGAGCCAGCGCAGGCGTTTGGATTTGTCGGTGCGCACGGTAGCGAATTCATGGCGGCGCATAAAAGGCAGGTACAGCACTGTGCCGGAGATGATGGCCAATACAAACAGCAGGCCCATAAACGCGAGTAGCAGCTTGCCGGGCAGCCCGGCGAACATGTCCACATGCAGGCGCAGCATGACCATCATGAGTCCGCCATTGGCTGACGGCACCTCTATGGCTTCGCCCGTGCGCGCATCGAGCATAAAGGTGTGGGAGGAATTGGGTTCGGTGCCGGCGGTGGGTGCCATGATGGTCAGGACGGCATTGGCTTCGTCTTCGTCCCAGCCGAAATACTGCATGACCTCGCCCGGGCGATGAGCTTCGGCGGCGCGCACCAGTTGTTGCAGGTCGAGGGTTGGGGTATCGGCAGGCAGGGTTTTGACCTGCGGCGCATCGCCTAGCAGATGGTCGATTTCATGATGAAAAATCAACGGCAGGCCGGTCAGTGCCAGCATCAGCAAGAACGCAGTGCAAATCAGGCTGGTCCAGGTGTGGATAAAGGACCAGCGGCGGATGGTTTTGCTTTTCATGAAAATCCTGAATGCGTAAACCCCCTGTGGGAGCGGGCTTGCTCGCGATGGCATCAACTCGTTTTTGCAGTTGCACCGAGTTGTCTGCATCGCGGGCAAGCCCGCTCCCACAGGGGGAAGGTGGTGCAGCCCTTAGCGGGTTACCACTTGTAGTTGACGCTGGCCATGACGTTACGCCGGTCGCCGTAGTAGCAATAGAAACCGTCGCAGGTCGACAGGTATTCCTTGTCGAATACGTTGTTGGCGTTCACAGAAACCGTGGCGCCCTTGAGCGTTTTGCTGACCTTGCCCAAGTCGTAATGCACCGCGGCGTCGTAGACGGTATAAGCGTCGGTGTGGCCATAAGAAGCGTCGGGCACATAAGCCATGCTGCCGATTGCGATGTTGTCGGTCTCACCAATGTAGCGGGCACCAAAGCCGACGCCGAAGCCATCCAGAACGCCTTTGTGCCAGGTGTAGTCAGCCCAGATCGAGGCTTGATGTTCAGGCGTCAGGGGCAGTGGACGGTTCTTGTCCAGCGGGTCGGAGACCTTGGTCATCTTGGTGTTGGCATAGGTGTAGGCAGCGGTCAGTTTAAGGTTCTCGTTGACGTTACCCACGGCCTCCAGCTCCACGCCGCGCACGTTGGCTTCACCCAGTGGCCGGCTTACACCCAGGGTGTCGCTAAGCACGATGTTTTTACGGGTCAGGTCATACACGGCAGCGGTGAACAGCATCTCGGTGCCGGGTGGCTGGTACTTGAGGCCCACTTCGTATTGCTTGCCAGTACCGGGCTTGAACGCCTTGCCGCCAAAACCACCCGGCTCGGCCTGGAACGATTCGGCATAGGACACATAAGGCGTGAAGCCGGAATCGAACACATAGCTCAGCGCGGCATTGCCGGTGAAGGCGCTGTCGTCACGTTTGTCGCGCGCATTGTTCTCGTTGTAGAACGTGGTGTCGGTGTGCAGCCAATCCTGGCGTCCGCCCAAGGTCAAACGCCAGTTATCCAGCGCCATCTGGTCTTGCAGGTAGAGGCCGGTGTCACGGGTTTTCTGGTTGTAGTCGTTGTAAGCGGTGTATTTGACGTTGCTGAAATCCTGCCCGTAGATCGGGTTGATGATGTTGCTGGCCGGGGCCGCGCCGTATTGCCACTTATAGTTGGTATTGACGCGCTGGTGATCGAGGCCGATCAGTACCGTGTGCTTGAGGGCGCCGGTATTGAAGTCTGCCTGGAAGTTGTTATCCACGGCGAACTGGCTGATGTCTTCGTTCACGATATTGGCGCCGCGCTGCACGGTACCGTCGTCGGCAACGGAGCCGTAGTAACCGCCTGCAGTGATGCCCTGAAATGACAGGTCGCTTTTGGTGTAGCGCAAGTTCTGACGGAACTGCCACACATCGTCAAAGCGGTGTTCGAAGGCGTAGCCGAGTGCGTAGTAGGTCTTGTCGTAGAACTCCCACTTCGGATCACCCAGGTTCTCGTGATACTTCACACTGCCCGCCGGTGAGTCAACCTTAGTGCCCTGGATCGGCAAGAACTGACTTGTGATACCGGTGTCGTCACGATTGAACTGGCTGAGGAACGTCAGTTTGGTGTCCGGGTCGATGTTCCAGGTCAGACTGGGCGCGAGGTTATAGCGCTTGTCTTCGTTGTGATCGATGGCGGTGTTGCTGTCGCGTACCAGGCCGCTGATACGGTACAAAAAGCGGCCTTCATCATCGATCGGGCCAGTGCTGTCGAAGCTGATCTGCTTGCGCTGGTAGCTGCCGACCTGGACCTGCACTTCATGGCTGGGGGTGTCCTGCGGGCGACGGCTGACCATGTCCAGCAAACCCCCGGCAGGTGTCTGGCCGTAGACCGATGACGCTGGGCCACGCAGCAGGGCTACGCGCTCCAGGTCCCAGGTTTCCAGCTTGGGCATGGTGTAGGAGCCCTTGGGCAGCGGTAGGCCGTCGAGAAACTGGGTGGGTTCGAAGCCGCGTACCTTCAGCCACTCCGAGCGGCTATCGCTGCCATAGCTGCTGGCCGTAACGCCGGGCATGTAACGTACTGCATCATCCAGGTTCTGCACCGCCCGGTTCTGCATTTGGCTACGGGTGGCCACGGAGATGGAGCGCGGGGCTTCAGCCAAAGAGGTATCGGTTTTGGTACCCGACGCCGTGCGCTGGGCGAGGTAGCCGTCCACGGGGCCCCAGGCGCTTTCGTAGCTGCCCTGGGCGGAGATGGTCGTTGCTCCTAGAGCCAATGCGCCCTGGGGAATCTCGATCAGAGTAAAGCTGCCAGCCGAGCCGGGCACCAGCTGCAAGCCGCTCCCCTGCAACGCCTCACGCAACGCAGTCGTGGCTTCAAATGTGCCGTTGACCGGCGCCGAGGTTTTGCCTGCCAGCAAGGACGAGTCGATGGCCAGGGTGATGCCAGCCTGGCTGGCGATCTGGTTCAGGGTGGCCGCCAATGGGCCGGCGGGCAGGTTGTAGCTGCGCGCAGAGGATGCCTGTTCGGCGGCGATCAGCGTGGTGCTGGCCAGCGGAGCGCCAAGGGCAATGGCAACAGCCAACAGGCTGGGGCGCAAAAACGTGTCGAGGGTGCGGGACATTCGGCGGGTTCCTGAATGGAAATGTTTCTCAATGCCTATCTGCCGCACGAGATTTGAAAAGTGATAGGGCTTATTGAAAATAATTTAGATTCAGTTCGCCGCAGGCCTGGCGCTGACAGTGACCCACCACGGGGTGCGCTGTTCGATTTGCACCGGCAAGGTCGGCAACAGGGCGTTGAGCGCCAGTTCGACGTTGTTCAGCGGGAAGCTGCCGGTGATGCGCAGGTCGGCCACTTCGGGGGCTACACCCAGGTGGCCACGGTGATAGCGGTTGAGTTCGCCAACCATGTCGCCCAGGCGCACGTTGTCCAGTACCAGCATGCCCCGTGTCCAGGCGTCGGCCCCGGGGCTCACTGCATACATCTGGCCCAGACGGTCGCGGTGCATCAGCACTTGCTGCCCTTCGCTGTAGATGGTCTGTTCGACGCTATCTTCTGGATGGGCCTGGACACGCGATTGCAGCACGCTCAGGCGCGTGCCGTCGTCTTCGCGTTTGACCATGAACCGGGTGCCAAGGGCCAGCAAGCTGCCATCGCGGGTTTGTACGATAAACGGGCGAGGGTCGCCGTGGCCGGTTTCGACCATGATCTCGCCTTCTTGCAGGATGATGCGCCGGGTGCTGTTGTCAAAACGTACATCAACTGCACTGTGGGTATTGAGGTTGAGCAACGTGCCGTCGGCCAGGCGCATCTGGCGCTGTTCACCGGTGGCAGTGCGCTGGTCGGCCATCCAGTAATCGATGGGCAAGTAGTTCTTGCCGGCAAACAGGGCCAGCCCGCACACCAGGGCGATACTCGCCAGGCCGCTGCCGATCTTGCGCGCCTGCTGCTGCACGCCATTGCGCGCATTGAGCAGGGCGTTGCGTGCCGGGATGCCGGTATTGCTGAAGCGCTGGTCGAGCATGCCCAGTTGTAACCAGGCCCGGGCGTGTTCTTCGCTGGCGCTGTACCACTTGGCGAACTCGGCCTGTTCCACGGCGCTGCCGTTGCCGCAATCCAGGCACAGTTGCCAGGCGATGGCGGCGTCCAGCACCTGGGCCGAGACAGGTTTGCCGTTGGCCTGGCTCATGTCGGCTCACCATACAGGGCGATGTAGCACTGGCGGATGCCCTGGGCCAGGTATTGACGTACACGGGGCACCGACACGCCCAGGCGTTCGGCGATTTCGCCGTGGGTCATGCCGTCGAGCCGACTGTGCAGGAAGGCCGCACGCGACTTGCTCGACAGTTTGGCCAACATGCGGTCGATGGCTCGCAGGTCTTCGAGGATCAACTGCTGGGCCTCGGGCGAGGGGTGCTCGGCTTCGGGGATCAGCATCAACTCGTTGAGCCAGGCCTGCTCCAGGGCGGCGCGGCGAAAATAGTCGAACAGCAGGCCTTTGGCGATGGCCGCCAGAAAGGCCCGGGGTTCGCGCGGGGCTTGCAGTTCGGTACGGCCAAGCAGGCGTACAAAAGTGTCCTGGCTGAGGTCCTCTGCCCGCTGCGGGCAGGCTACGTTGCGCCGTAACCACGCCAGCAGCCAGCCGCGATGGTCGCGATAAAGCGCTCCAACCAGCTCACTGTGGGGGGTTTGGACTGACGACAAGAGCATCACCGACTGCAAGTTTTAACTAACGATAATTATTCGCGATTGTGGCAGAGGGAGTGATCCTACGCAATTGACGCTCATCGGATGACATATAAGCGGGGGAGGGTCGTTATTGTGGGAGCGGGCTTGCTCGCGATGGGATCGCCGCGTTTCGCCTGATGAGCCGCGTCGCATGAATCGCGAGCAAGACCCCTCCCACAGATTAAAAGCCGTGAATCTGCTTGCGTCGCTGCCACTGGTTAAGCCGCTGTTGCAAGGCCAGGGGGCTGTCGATGCCCTGGACGCTGGCACGGCTGAACAGGATCAGTGCCAGCTCGGCCGTGGCCAGCGCGTCTGCACTGGCGTTGTGACGGTCTTCAACCTGCAGGTTGAAGTGGTTGATCCAGTGATCAAGCCCTGCCTGGCGCGGGTTGAACTGCGGGCAGAGCATCGGTGCCAGTGCGGCCACATCCATAAACGGATGCTGCAACCGATAGCCCAGGCTGTCCTTGAGGGCTCGGGTGAGCATGTGCTGGTCAAATGGTGCATGGAAGGCCAGTACCGGGCTATCGCCGACAAAGTCCATGAAATCCAGCAGCGCATCCACCGGGTCGCTGCCGGCGGCAATGGCGGCAGGTCCCAGTTCATGCAGCAGCATGCTGGGGCTCAGGGGGTGGTCGGGGCGCAGCAGGGTGCGCTCAAAGGCCTGGCTCAAGTCAATGGCGCCGTCTTCAATCACTACTGCGCCAATCGACAACACTTGATCGCGGTTGAGATTAAGACCGCTGGTTTCCAGGTCTACCACCACCCAACGCTGACTGCGCAATGGCACATTGCTCAAGGCGGTGGCGGACGGCAATTGCAGCAGGCGTTGCTGTTGCTCAAGGCTTAGCAGCGGTTTTTTGCGGGGTAACAGCCAGGACAACAGGCTCATAGCTGATACCGCAGGGCCAGGCTGCTTTGCAGGCGCTGGGCCTGGCGCAGGGCTTCACGCAGGATACGGCGATCCAGCTGGTTGAGGTTGTCCGGGTCGACGCGATTGGAGTACGGGCGATTTTCCCGGGTTTGCAACTGGTGCTGCTGCATGCGGGTTTGCTGGATAAAGTGGTAAGCCTCTTCGTAGGCACCGCCGTCCAGCGGTTCGATCACGTCGAGAGCAACCAGTTGGCGCAAGCGCTCAAGGGTATTGTTGGCTTCTACACCGTTGGCCAGTGCCAGCAAGCGAGCCCCGTCGACAAAGGGCGTAAGGCCCTGCACCTTGAGGTCGAGGGTGGCCTTGTCACTGCCTTTGCGCTCCAGCACAAACTCGCGAAAGCGCCCCACCGGCGGCCGGTGACGCAGGGCGTTGTCGGCCATCATGCGCTGGAACAGGCGGTTGTCGGCCACTTGCTCAAGGATGCCGCGACGTAGTTGCGCGCAGCCCTGTTCATCGCCCCAGACCACGCGCAGGTCGAAGTAGATGGTGGAGGCCAGCAGATTTTCCGGGGTCGCTTCACGAATAAACGCCGCAAAGCGCCGCGCCCATTCGGTACGGGACAAGCACAGGTCGGGGTTGCCGGCCATGATATTGCCCTTGCACAGGGTAAAGCCGCAGGCCGCCAGGTGCTGGTTGATCTGCTGGGCGATGGGCAGCAGGCGCTGGCGAATGTCGGCGGCCTCGGCAGCGTCCCTGGCCTCGAACAGGATGCCGTTGTCCTGGTCGGTGTGCAGGGTTTGTTCGCTCCGTCCTTCGCTGCCAAAACACAGCCAGGTAAACGGCACGCCGGGGTCACCCTTGTCAGCCAGCACCAGTTCAATCACCCGGCAGACGGTGTGATCGTTCAGTTGGGTGATGATATGGGTGATTTGCGTGGAAGATGCGCCGTGGGCCAGCATGCGCTCAACCAGCTGGCCGATTTCGCCGCGCAGGCTGATCAGGGTTTCCAGCCGTGGAGCATGGCGGATGGTACGTGCCAGATGCACCAGGTCGACCCGTTGCAGCGAAAACAGGTCACGCTCGGAAACAACCCCACACAGGCGTTGATCTTTAACCAGGCACACGTGGGCAATATGCCGCTGGGTCATGGCGATTGCAGCGTCGAAAGCGCTGTGATCGGGGCTCAGGTAGAACGGCCCGGGGGTCATGTGCAGGTCGATGGCCTGGTCGAAATCCTCAATGCCATTGGCAACGACCTGACGCAGGTCGCGCAGGGTGAAAATCCCCAGCGGGGCCTTGAACTCGTCGACCACCACAATGCTGCCCACCTGCTGTTCGTGCATCAGACGCACGGCTTCACGCAGTGCAACCTGAGGCGCGCAGGTCACGGGATGACGCATGGCCAGTTCACCCAGACGGGTGTTGAGCGAGTACTGGGTGCCGAGAGTTTCAGCGGCTTTTTGCTGCACCTGCTGATTGACCTTGTCCAGCAGGCTGCTGACGCCGCGCAAGGCAAAGTCGCGAAATTCGTCGGACAGGCCAAACAGTTTGATAAACGCGGTTTTGTTCAGTTGCAGGCAGAACGTATCTTCGGCGGCCCGGTGTTCGGTGCGGGTGGCGCGCTCGCCCAGCAGCGCGGCCAGGGGGAAGCATTCGCCGGCGGTGATCTCGAAGGTGGTCTGGGCTTCTTCGCGACCGGCGTGGGTGCGCTCGCCCACCACTCGGCCCTGCTTGACGATATAGAAGTGCTCCACCGGCCCGTCGGTGGGTCGGATGATGCTTTCGCCCGGGGCATAGAAGCGCAGTTGGCACTGCTCGACCAGGTACGCCAGGTGAGTGTTTTCCATTTGGTTGAAGGGCGGGAATCGCTGCAAGAATTGCATGGTGCCGTGAATGTTCTGCAACACCGCGGTTTTCCCTGCCTGGAGAAACGCATCCGATTTACTCATTACTGATACCGCGTCGTTGGTTGTGAGCCGTTGTTGTTATGACCGGACAGGGCATCGCCCCAAGGTGTATTTCTATCCCTCATGCTCGGTGGTCTGCGCGCGGGTGCCCATTGGACGTAAGTCTATGGGGCAGCGTTGTGCTGCTGTTTTAAAAACATCGCACATTGGTTTCAGATATTTCTTGTGCTGGCAGGCTTGGAAATACCGGAATGTGAGCGCACATTTACACCCAGTAATGGATAACCGACTACGCTATTAGGATATTTCGCCTGCAAGTCAGCTTCCGAGAAGCCTATGACCGAACACGATATTTTGACTGACGCCGAAAGAGAGGCCTTACAAGAGGTCATGCAGACACCTGCTTCGGTCTCGTCATGTGTGTTGATTGTCGAAGATGATGTTTTGGCTCGGGAGTTGTTGGCGGAGTTTCTTGAACTCAATGCCATTGAGTGCCTCCAGGCCAGCAATGAAGAAGAAGCGCTGGCGCTATTGGCATCGGGCCAGCCGATCAACCTGATGCTCACCGATTTGCGCATGCTGCCCCACGATGGCTTGCATCTGATCCGCAAAGTGCGTGAATCCGAGCGGGCGGCCTTGCCGGTTATCATCATGTCGGGGGATGCGAATGTACGGGATGCCATCGATGCCATGCATTTGAGCGTGGTGGACTTTTTGCTCAAGCCGATTGATACCGACAGGTTGCTCAAGCTGATCCGTCAGGAGTTGGGGATGTAAGGTTGGTCTCCCACCGTGTCAAAAAAAAGCCCCGAATGATCGGGGCTTTTTTTATTGCTGCGGGTTACAGGCCGTTTCTGGCCTTGAACTCGCGCCGACGACGGTGCAGTACCGGCTCGGTGTAGCCGTTAGGCTGTTTGGTGCCTTCGATGACCAGTTCGACCGCCGCCTGGAAGGCGATATTGCTGTCGAAGTCCGGCGCCAGCGGACGGTACAGCGCGTCGTTGGCGTTCTGGCGGTCAACCACCGGTGCCATGCGCTTGAGGCTTGCCATGACCTGCTCTTCGTTGACGATGCCGTGACGCAGCCAGTTGGCGATGTGCTGGCTGGAGATACGCAGCGTGGCACGGTCTTCCATCAGGCCGATGTCGTTGATGTCCGGCACCTTGGAGCACCCCACGCCCTGGTCGATCCAGCGCACAACGTAGCCCAGGATGCCCTGGGAGTTGTTGTCCAGTTCGTTCTGGATCTGTTCCGGGGTCCACTGCGGGTTCACCGCCAGCGGGATGGTCAGGATGTCGTCCACCGAAGCCGGAGCGCGCTTGGCCAGTTCGGCCTGACGGGCGAACACGTCAACCTTGTGGTAATGCAGCGCGTGCAGGGCGGCGGCGGTCGGTGACGGCACCCAGGCAGTGTTGGCACCGGCCAGCGGGTGAGCGATTTTCTGCTCCAGCATGGCGGCCATCAGATCGGGCATGGCCCACATGCCTTTACCGATTTGTGCACGACCTTGCAGGCCAGTGCTCAAGCCGACATCGACGTTGTTGTTTTCGTAGGCCGAAATCCACTTCTGAGCTTTCATGTCGGCCTTGCGTACGACCGGGCCGGCTTCCATCGACGTGTGAATCTCGTCGCCGGTACGGTCCAGGAAGCCGGTGTTGATAAACACCACTCGCTCGCTGGCGGCCTTGATGCAGGCCTTGAGGTTGATCGTGGTACGGCGCTCTTCGTCCATGATTCCGACCTTGAGCGTGTTGCGTGGCAGCTTGAGCACGTCTTCGATGCGGCCGAACAGCTCGTTGGTGAACGCGGCTTCTTCAGCCCCGTGCATCTTCGGCTTGACGATATACACCGAGCCGGTGCGGCTGTTGCTGCGCGTGGTCTGGCCATTGAGGCTGTGGATAGCCGCCAGGCTGGTGAGCAGGCCGTCGAGGATGCCTTCGGGCACTTCGTTGCCGTCTTTGTCGAGGATCGCATCGATGGTCATCAGGTGGCCGACGTTGCGCACGAACAACAGCGAGCGGCCGTGGAGGCTGACGGTGCCGCCGTTTGGCGCGGTGTACTCGCGATCCGGGTTCATGGTGCGGGTAAAGGTCTGGCCGCCCTTGGATACTTGCTCGCTGAGGTCACCCTTCATCAGGCCGAGCCAGTTGCGGTAGATCACCACCTTGTCATCGGCATCGACCGCAGCGACCGAGTCTTCGCAGTCCATGATGGTGGTCAGGGCGGCTTCCATCAGCACGTCTTTGACGCCTGCAGCATCGGTCTGGCCGACGGGGCTGGCCGCGTCGACCTGGATTTCGAAATGCAGGCCGTTGTGCTTGAGCAGCACGGCCGTCGGCGCTGCGGCCGTGCCGTGGTAACCGATCAACTGCGCGGTGTCGCGCAGGCCGGTGCTGGCGCCGCCCTTGAGGGTGACCTGCAAGGCGCCGTCAACAATGGCGTAGCCGCTGGAATCAACGTGGGAGCCGCTGGCCAGAGGTGCAGCTTCGTCGAGGAAGGCGCGGGCGAAGGCGATGACCTTGTCGCCGCGAACCTTGTTGTAGCCTTTGCCCTTTTCGGCGCCGTCGGCTTCGCTGATGGCGTCGGTGCCGTAAAGCGCGTCGTACAGCGAGCCCCAACGGGCGTTAGAGGCGTTGAGGGCAAAGCGCGCATTCATCACCGGCACCACCAATTGCGGGCCGGCCATGCGGGCGATTTCGTCATCGACGTTTTGCGTCGTTGCCTGGAAATCCGCAGCTTCTGGCTGCAGATACCCGATATCCTGGAGGAAGGCCTTATAAGCCACGGCGTCATGGGCCTTGCCGGCCTGCGCCTGGTGCCAGGCGTCGATGCGCGCCTGCAAATCATCGCGTTTGGCGAGCAGTGCTTTGTTCTTGGGTGCCAGGTCGTTGATGACCTTGTCGGCACCGGCCCAGAACTGATCGGCGGTGAGGCCGGTACCGGGGATAGCTTCGTTGTTGACGAAGTCGAACAGGACTTTGGCGACCTGCAGGCCACCGACGTGAACGTGTTCAGTCATTGCTTGCCTCACTCATTTTTATTTAAAGCCTGGAGCGCTTCTCAAAACACCGCCAGAGCGGGTTTGTACGGGGATTGCAGACGCTTTGGCAGACCATGTTGCAAGTTATGTAGTGGTCGCCGAGGCATACTACATGATCAATTGCAGATGTGAAAATCAGACTGATCACGTCGTTCTGCGACCATTTTTACGCGAACGGTCACTCAGAAGAACGGGATGTTCTCAAGAAACAGGCAGGTTGTTCCAGATAATTCTAAAAACAGTACACAATTTGTGATTTTTAAGGCATCTGTGGAGCAGGCTTGCTCGTGATTCGGGCGACGCGGTCTGTCAGGCAAACCGTGGCGAGACCATCGCGAGCAAGCCCGCTCCCACAGGGAAGGGTGTTGCCTATACTCAATCGACCCCCTAATAAGAGAGTCCCGCCATGAATCATCTTGTTATCACCGTCTTTGCCCAGGACAAGGCCGGGCAGGTCGAGCGTATTGCCCAGTGCATCGCCGAGCATGGAGGTAACTGGCTGGAGAGTCGCATGTCGCGTATGGCCGGGCAATTTGCCGGGATCCTGCGTGTCGGCGTGCCTGCCGAAGCCCACGATGAGCTGGTCGATGCGCTGCAGCGGTTGGGCAAGGAAGGGATTCGGGTATTGATCGCCGAAAGCGGGATCGAGCAGTCCTGCACCTGGAAGCCCATCGCCATGGAGCTGGTGGGCAACGACCGCCCCGGCATTGTGCGCGATATCACCCGGGTGCTGACCGAGCAGGGGGTGAGCCTGGAGCGGCTGGTGACCGATGTGCGGCCCGCGCCCATGAGCAACGAGCCGCTGTTTCATGCCGAGGCCATTCTGGCGGTGCCCCTGACCTTGTCGCTGGATGTGCTGCAAAAGCGTCTGGAAACCCTGGCCGATGAACTGCTGGTAGACCTCAAGTTCAGCACCGAAGAGTAACTGCGCCGGTTCAGCTGCGCTGGCGCAGGCTGAACCAGGCATCGAGGCTGTACACCACCAGCCCGGCCCAGATAAACGCAAAGGCGATCAAGGTGCTTTCGGACAGGTGTTCGCCATACACCCAGACCGCCAGGATCAGCACCAGCGTCGGCGCGATGTACTGCATAAAGCCCAGGGTCGTGTAGGGCAGATGTCGTGCGGCGGCGTTGAAACTGACCAGGGGTATCAGCGTGGCCGGGCCGGCAAATACCAGCAGCCAGGCCTCTGAGGTACTCCAGAAGTCAACGTGGGCGCTGTTGGCTTCCGGATGCAGCAACAGCCAGCCGATGGCAACCGGGACCAGGATCCAGGTTTCTACCACCAGCCCCGGCAGCGCCTTGACCGGTGCTTGCTTGCGAATCAGCCCGTAAAAGCCAAACGTCAGTGCCAGCACCAGCGATACCCACGGCAGGCTGCCCACTTGCCACACTTGTTGTGCCACGCCCGCAGCTGCCAGGCCTACGGCAATCCACTGCAAGCGGCGCAGGCGTTCGCCCAGCAGCAACATGCCGAGCAATACGTTTACCAGCGGGTTGATGTAATAGCCCAGGCTGGCTTCGACCATGCGGTCGTTATTTACGGCCCATACATAGGTCAGCCAGTTGGCGGCAATCAGCAGGCCGCTGATGGTCAGCACGCCCAGGCGTTTGGGGTTGTCGCGCAGTTCCTGCCACCAGCCGGGGTGCTTCCACACCAGCAGCAGCAACGAGCCGAACAAGGCCGACCAAAGCACCCGGTTGACGATGATTTCGGCCGCCGGAACGCTGGCCAGCAGTTTGAAGTAGAGCGGGAAAATGCCCCAGATGACATAGGCCGTGAGGCCTAAAATATACCCGCGGCGCGGGTTGGCGGCTTGCATGCAGAATCCTTGCTTAGGCAACTAACAGACACGGAAGAAGTCAGGATTGTAAGCAGGTTTTGCAGGCGTGTCGTGCAGGAGATTTGCAAGGCAGACAGTTGTTTTTGCACCAGCAGCGGTCCCGGATTTTCTGTGGGAGCGGGCTTGCTCGCGATGCGGGCGCTGCGGTCTGACAGTTAAACCGCATCGAGCCAATCGCGAGCAAGCCCGCTCCTGCAAGAGCCACATACATGGCGTCAGAACAGTTTCAGCGGCTCCTCATTGAGTGCTGAAAGCTGTTCACGCAATGCCAGGATCTGGTCGCCCCAGTAGCGTTCGGTACCAAACCACGGGAAGCTGTGGGGGAAGGCCGGGTCGTCCCAGCGTCGCGCCAGCCAGGCACTGTAGTGCATCAGGCGCAAAGCGCGCAGCGGCTCGATCAACGCTAGTTCGCGGGGGTTGAAGTCATGGAATTCGCTGTAGCCGTCCATTAACTCTGACAGCTGGCCCAGGCATTCCTGGCGATCACCGGCCAGCATCATCCACAAATCCTGCACCGCAGGGCCCATGCGGCAGTCATCGAGGTCGACGATATGGAACACTTCGTCGCGGCACATCATGTTGCCGGGGTGGCAATCGCCATGCATGCGGATGTTGGTGTGCGGGGTGGCGGCGTAGACGTCTTCAACGCGCTTGAGCAGGTCGCGGGCGACGGACTCGTAGGCCGGGAGCAAGCTGCGCGGTATGAAGTTGCCTTCGAGCAGGGTGGTCAGCGAGTCGTGACCGAAGTTTTTCACGCCCAGTGCTTCGCGGTGTTCGAACGGCTTGGTTGCGCCTACGGCATGCAGGCGGCCGAGCAGTTGCCCGAGACGATACAGCTGGTCGAGGTTTCCCGGCTCTGGCGCACGGCCACCACGGCGTGGGAACAAGGTAAAGCGAAAGCCCTGGTGCTCGAACAGGCTTTGGCCGTTGTGAATCATCGGGGCCACGACCGGGACTTCGCAGTCGGCCAGTTCGAAGGTGAAGCGGTGCTCTTCGAGGATCGCTTCGTTGGTCCAGCGCTGAGGGCGATAGAACTTGGCGATCAGCGGCTGCGAGTCTTCGATGCCGACCTGATACACGCGGTTTTCGTAGCTGTTGAGCGCCAACACGCGGGCATCGCTCAGGAAACCGATGCTCTCGACGGCGTCGAGGACCAGATCAGGGGTAAGTGTTGCAAACGGATGAGACATGCTGACTCCTGCGCGCAGCAGGCTGCCGCGTCCGGCCATGCATGTTAGCGCAGACCGGGGCCCGGAAGGCGACTTAATCCGCTGTGGGAGCGGGCTTGCTCACGATGCAGGCGCTGCGGTCTGTCAGTTAAATCGCACCAACCCGATCGCGAGCAAGCCCGCTCCCACACCGAAAGGGTCAGGCGCCGACGATACCGCCGTCTTCACGGCTGATGGCCATGACCGAAGAACGCGGTTTGCCGTTGGGCAGATGCTCGGGGAAGGTGGATCCGCCGTTTTCGCCGGGGTGCTGAATACCAACGAACAGGGTTTTGTGGTCGGGCGAGAAGCTGATGCCGGTGACTTCACAGCCAATCGGCCCGACCATGAAGCGGCGGATTTCACCGCTGGCCGGGTCGGCGCAGAGCATCTGGTTATTGCCCATGCCGGCAAAGTCGCCGCTGTTGCTGGCGTCGCCGTCGGTGAGGATCCACAAGCGCCCTGCGTCGTCGAAACCCAGGCCGTCGGGGCTGTTGAACATGTTTTGCGGGGTAATGTTGGCCGAGCCACCTTTGGCCGTTTTGCCGTGCACTGCCGGGTTGCCGGCCACCACGAACAGGTCCCAGTCAAAGGTGTCCGAGCCGTGATCACCCTTATGGGCGTTCCAGCGCAGGATTTGTCCGTAGACGTTTTTCTCACGCGGGTTGGGTCCGCCAGCCGGTTGTCCATCCTCGCCACGTTTGACGTTGTTGGTCAGGGTGCAATAAACCTGGCCGTCTTTGGGGCTGACCACTATCCATTCCGGGCGGTCCATGCGTGTGGCGCCGACTGTGCTGCCTGCCAGGCGGGCATGGATCAGGGTATCGGCCTGGCTGGCGAAACCATGGTCGGCATCAATGCCGTTTTTGCCGTGACTCAGTTCAAGCCACTGGCCCTGGCCCTTGGGGCGATCAGGGTTGCTGTCGCCATTGTCAAAGCGCGCCACATAAAGCGTGCCGTGGTCGAGCAGGTCGCGATTGGCCTTGGGGTTCTGGTGGTCGATCTTGTCGCGGCTGATAAATTTGTAGATGAACTCGCCGCGTTCATCGTCGCCCATATAGACCACGGCACGACCGTCGCCGGTTTCGGCCAGGGCGGCGTTTTCGTGTTTGAAACGGCCCAGGGCGGTGCGTTTGACCGGTGTTGAAAGCGGGTCGAACGGGTCGATTTCCACTACCCAGCCATGACGGTTGAGTTCGTTGGGGTTGAGTGCCAGGTCGAAGCGCGGGTCGTGTTGGTGCCAGTTGATATCCTTGCTGGCCGCCACGGCACCATAGCGCTTTTGCGCGGTGTCGAAGGTTTGCTTGGCATCAGAGCTGCCGAAACAATCAGTGAAGTTTTCTTCGCACGTCAGATAAGTGCCCCACGGGGTTTTGCCGTTGGCGCAGTTCTGGAACGTGCCCAGGGCACGGCTGCCGGTGGCATCGGCCCGGGTGCGCAGCAGTTCGTGGCCCGCCGCGGGACCGCTGAGGCGGATCGGCGTGTTGCCGTGGATGCGCCGGTTAAAGGGTGAGCCCTGAACAAACTGCCAGCTGTCGCCCTTGCGCTGGATTTCGATCACCGACACGCCTTCACTGGCCAGGGCCTTGCGCACTTCTTCAAGGGAAGTGGGCGAGCCACCGTGAGGGTAGAGGTAGCGGTAGTTGGTGTATTCGTTGTTGATCGCCATGAGGGCCCGGTTCGGGTCATCGGGGAAGGCGAACAGGCTCATGCCGTCATTGTTGTCGCCAAATTGCACTTCCTGCTCGCTGGCGGTGCCTTTACCGGAAGGGTCAAACGCCGGGCCTTTGGCCTGCAGCGGCTGACCCCAGCTGATGAGCACCGAGGAACGGTAGCCGGGCGGCAGGCTGATGGTGTCGGTGGTGGCTGCGTTGATGCTGTCGAACCCCAGCAGGTTGCTGTTGGCGGCGCTGACCCCGGCCGCCAGGGCGCTGCGACCAAGCAGGCCGCCGCCGAGGAACATCGCCGCACCACACAAGGCGCCCGCACTGATAAAGCCCCGACGGCTCAGGCCGATGATCTGCTCAAGGTCGGTGGATTGGTTTTCTTCTAATAGGCTCATGGCTGGCTCGTCTGGCAACGGTTTTGGCAGACACCATAAGCAGCGGGTATGACAGGGATGTTTCAGTTTTTGTTTGAAAAGCCCCTCTCCCTCCTGGAGAAGATTGGGATGAGGGCAGCGGTTTAGAGCGCTGTGCCCAGCAACACCAGCGTCGGCGCAAACTGCACCTGTGCCGTACTGCCCACGGCCAGTCCAAGTGTTTCAAGGTGTTGCGGTTCGGTCAGCGCACACAGCGTCTGGCCGCCAGGCAGGCTGATGCGCACTTCACTGGGGCCGTCGGCGATGTGCAGGATCTGTTGGATCTGCCCGTGCAGGTGATTGTGTTCGGGGCTGGGCACTTGTGCGACGTCGATCAACTGCAGCCAGCCCGCTTTGATCAGCGCCACCGCCGGGCTATTGATCACCAGTTCCAGGTGCTGGGTGCTGTCGTGGGTGATTTGCGCCTGCAAGGTCAGGCCTCCGGGCAACTCAAGGTCAATCAGATCGTTGTGACCATGCCTGTGGATGGCAATCACGGTACCGTGCAACTGGTTACGGGCGCTGGTACGCAACATCAGGCGGCCGAGCAGATCGAGATCCCGGGCGTCTTCGGCGGCGTCCAGCACCTGAGCCTGTAACGCCTGCAAGCGCTGATAAAGGCGCAGCACCCGCTCACCGGCCACGGACAACCGGGCGCCGCCTCCGCCCTTGCCGCCAATGCTGCGCTGCACCAAGGGGGTTTGCGCCAGGTTGTTCAGCTCATCGATGGCATCCCACGCAGCCTTGTAGCTGATGCCCGCACTTTTGGCGGCAGCCGTGATCGAGCCCTGCTCGGCGATGTGTTGCAACAGGGCAATACGTTGCGGGCGGTGGACAATATGCTGGGCAAGCAGGGCAGGCAGGTGCATGAAGGCAGGTTCGCAAGACGGGGAGTGCCCGAAAAGTGCCTGCTCCACGGGGAGACGTCAAGCAAGCCCATCAGGTTTTGGCGTGCGCGCCAGGCAATACACATCGACCCGCCGCGCCCCACCCTTGAGCAACAGGCGCGCCAGGCTTTCTGCCGTGGCGCCGGTGGTCAGCACGTCATCGATCAGGGCCAGATGCAAGCCATTCACCTGCACCCCTGGCGCGAGGCTGAATGCGTGGCGCAGGTTGCGTTTGCGGGTTTTGGCGTCCAGATCCTGTTGCGCAGCGGTGTTCCGCGAACGCAGCAGCCAGTGCTGCTGGCAGGGGATGCGCAACTGCTTGCCGAGCCAATCCCCCAGCATCCCGGCCTGGTTATAGCCACGCTCACGCAAGCGTTTGGTGGACAGGGGTACCGGCAGCAGGGCGTCAGGTCTAGGTTCACCCATGTTGAAGCTATCAAGCAGTGATTGCCCAAGAATTTCGGCCAAAAGGCGGCCGTAGGGCCATTTGCTGTGGTGCTTGAAGCGCACGATCAGGCTGTCGATCGGAAAGCCATACACCCAAGGTGCATGAACACGTTCGAAGGCGGGTGGCTGTCTGATGCAATGGCCGCAAACCAGCCCCGCCATGGGCAGCGGCAAAGCGCAGCGCTGGCAGCGGTCACCCAGCCAGGGCAGTTCCAGTTCGCAGGCGACGCACAGGGCCTGCTCTGTACGGGCGCGCTCGTCACACAACAAACATGACTGGTTGTTTATTAACCAATTGTAAACCAATCGAATCCATAGTGGTTGACAGTTCATGTCACATCCTTAAACATGCCGATATCCGTGCCGTGCCTGGGTTTTTTGCCTCGGGTTCTAGTCAAAGCATAAACAAGAGAAACGCCGATGAGCGCCAGCAGCCTTGCCAACTTGCGACATGATTGGTCATTAGCCGAAGTCCGGGCGATGTTCACCCAGCCTTTCAACGACCTGCTTTTCGAGGCGCAGACCGTTCACCGCAAGCATTTCAATGCCAACCGGGTTCAAGTTTCGACGCTGTTATCGATCAAGACCGGGGCCTGCCCGGAAGATTGCAAATATTGTCCGCAGTCGGGCCACTACAACACCGGCCTGGCCAAAGAGAAGCTGATGCAGGTGCAGAAGGTGCTTGAAGAAGCACAGCGGGCCAAGGACATCGGTGCCACCCGTTTTTGCATGGGCGCAGCCTGGAAGCACCCGTCGGCCAAAGACATGCCCTACGTGCTGGAAATGGTCAAAGGGGTGAAGGCCATGGGCCTGGAAACCTGCATGACCCTGGGCAAGCTTGATCAGGAGCAGACCGCTGCACTGGCCCATGCCGGTCTCGACTACTACAACCACAACCTCGACACCTCGCCCGAGTTCTACACCAGCATCATCACCACGCGGACCTACAGCGAACGCCTGCAAACCCTGAGTTACGTGCGCGACAGCGGGATGAAAATCTGCTCCGGCGGCATCCTGGGCATGGGCGAGTCGCTGGACGACCGCGCCAACCTGCTGATCCAGCTGGCCAATCTGCCTGAGCACCCGGAATCGGTGCCCATCAACATGCTGGTGAAAGTGGCCGGCACGCCGATGGAGAACGCCGAAGACATCGACCCCTTTGATTTCATCCGCATGCTGGCAGTAGCGCGAATCATGATGCCTCTGAGCCATGTACGCCTGTCCGCAGGTCGTGAGGCAATGAACGAGCAAATGCAGGCGCTGGCGTTCTTTGCCGGGGCCAACTCTATCTTTTACGGCGACAAACTGCTGACCACGGCCAACCCGCAGGCAGACAAGGACATGCGGCTGTTCAGCCGTTTGGGCATTCTGCCGGAGGAGGGTAAAGATCACGCCGACGAGGTGCATCAGGCGGCGATAGAGCACGCGCTTAGGGATCAGAAGTCCAGCGAGCAGTTCTATAACGCTGTGGTTTAACCACCGTGCAGGCCTGTAGTCGTTGCCGCAGGCTGCGATAAGGTCCGCAGGACCTTCGCTTTCAATACCGAAGCCGGGGCCGCTTCGCTGCCCATCGCAGCCTGCGCCAGCGGCTACAAGGGATTATAGTCAGCATGTCATTCGATCTACGCTCCCGGCTGGCCGCACGCCGCGCCGATAACCTGTATCGCCAGCGCCCGCTGCTAGAAAGCCCGCAAGGGCCGCAGGTGGTGGTCGATGGCAAGCCTCTGCTCGCCTTCTGCAATAACGACTACCTGGGCCTGGCCAGTCACCCGCAAGTGATTGAAGCCTGGCAAGCGGGAGCATCGCGCTGGGGCGTAGGCGGCGGTGCGTCGCATCTGGTCATCGGTCACAGCACCCCGCACCACGCACTGGAGGAGGCCCTGGCCGAGTTCACCGGTCGCCCGCGTGCGCTGCTGTTCAGTAACGGATACATGGCCAACATGGGTGCCGTCACCGCGTTGGTCGGGCAAGGCGATACGGTGCTGGAAGATCGCCTCAACCATGCCTCCCTGCTGGATGCCGGTTTGTTGAGCGGGGCGCGCTTCAACCGCTACCTGCATAACGATGCAAGTAGCCTTGCCAAGCGTCTGGAAAAAGCCAGCGGCAGTACGCTGGTGGTCACCGATGGCGTATTCAGCATGGACGGCGATCTGGCCGACCTCCCCGCTCTGGCCCGTGAAACCAGGGCCAAGGGTGCCTGGTTGATGGTAGACGATGCCCACGGTTTTGGTCCATTGGGCGCCAATGGCGGCGGGATTGCCGAACATTTTGGCCTGAGTGCTGACGATGTGCCGGTACTGGTCGGAACGCTGGGCAAGGCATTTGGCACCAGCGGTGCATTTGTCGCGGGCAGCGAAGAACTGATCGAAAGCCTGATCCAGTTCGCCCGACCTTACATCTACACCACCAGCCAGCCTCCGGCGCTGGCCTGTGCGACGCTCAAAAGCCTTGAGCTGCTGCGCACCGAGCATTGGCGCCGTGAGCATCTGAACAAGTTGATTGCTCAGTTTCGCCTTGGTGCCGAGCAAATTGGCCTGCAGTTGATGGACAGCTTTACGCCGATCCAACCGATCATGATCGGTGACAGTGGCCAAGCCATTCGCCTGTCGCAGAGGCTGCGCGAGCGCGGCTTGCTGGTGACTGCAATCCGCCCGCCCACTGTCCCCGCAGGCAGCGCCCGTTTGCGCGTGACACTGTCGGCCGCCCACACAGAAGCACAGGTACAGCTATTGTTAACGGCACTCGACGACTGTTGGCGTACGTTGGAGCCTGCTCATGCGTGATCGTTTGATTTTGCTGCCGGGCTGGGGCCTGGGGGTTTCACCTCTGGAGCCTCTGGCCGAGGCCTTGCGCGGGCTGGACGAGCACTTGCGGGTCGAAATCGAACCGCTACCGGTGCTGCTGTCCACCGCTCTTGACGACTGGCTCGATGAACTCGACGCGACCCTGCCCGACAACGTCTGGCTGGGTGGATGGTCGCTGGGCGGGATGCTTGCCAGCGAGCTGGCTGCGCGTCGCGGCGATCGCTGCTGCGGGCTGGTTACCTTGGCCAGCAACCCGAGCTTTGTCAGTCGCGCGGATTGGCCAGGCGCCATGCCTGTCTCCACGTTCGAGCCGTTCCTGAGCGGTTTTGGTGATGCGCCGAATACCACGCTCAAACGTTTTTGCCTGCTCTGCAGCCAGGGCTCGGATGAGCCGCGGGCGCTTGCCAGCCTGCTGCTGGCCGGCGCACCCAATGCTCAGCCCGATGCCTTGTCGGCCGGCCTTGAATTGCTCGGCAGGCTGGATACGCGGGCAGCCTTGCAGCGTTTCAACGGGCCGCAATTGCACCTGTTCGCGGGGCTTGATGCCCTGGTTCCGGAGCAGGCGGCAAGTGATGTGCTGGCGCTGTTACCCGATGTCGAAGTGGGTCTGATTGAACAGGCCTGTCATGCATTTTTACTGGAAGCCCCGCACGAACTGGCGGCGGCGATTCAGGCTTTTTTACACGAGTCGGGCGATGAATGATTTGAGTATTGCGATGCTTGCGGCCAGCTTGCCGAACAAGCGTCAAGTGGCTGTCTCGTTTTCCCGTGCGGCCGCCAGTTACGACAGCGTCGCCCAATTGCAGCGTGACGTTGGCCATGAGCTGATGGCCCGTTTACCGCAGGATTTGAGCCCGCAGCGCTGGCTGGATCTGGGCAGTGGCACAGGTTATTTCAGCCGCGTGCTGGGTCAGCGCTTTACCCATAGTCAGGGGGTGGCACTGGATATCGCCCAAGGCATGCTGGCGTATGCCCGGCCTTTGGGCGGGGCACAGCATTTTATCGCTGGCGATGCCGAAAGCCTGCCGCTGCAAGCAAACAGTTGTGATCTGATTTTCTCCAGCCTGGCGCTGCAATGGTGTGCTGATTTTCGCGCGGTGCTGAATGAGGCCCAGCGTGTGCTCAAACCCGGTGGGGTCCTGGCCTTCACCAGTTTGTGCGTGGGCACCTTGAATGAGCTGCGTGATAGCTGGCGGGCAGTCGACGGCCAGGCTCACGTCAATCGTTTTCGTGAGTTCACGGCCTATCAGCAGCTTTGCGCCGACAGCGGTCTGCAGGTGCTCGGCTTGCAGAATCAGCCGCATGTGCTGCACTACCCGCAAGTACGCCAGCTGACCCATGAGCTAAAAGCGCTCGGTGCACATAATCTCAACCCGGGACGTCCTGAGGGGCTGACCGGCAGGGCGCGGGTTCAGGGGCTGGTTGGCGCCTACGAGCAGTTTCGTCAGCCGCTGGGGTTACCGGCGACTTATCAGGTGGTCTACGGCATTCTGGAGAAAGCGCGATGAGCCCAGCGTACTTCATCACCGGTACGGACACAGATGTAGGCAAAACCACGGTGGCGGCAGGTTTTCTGTATGCCGCGCGCACGGCCGGGCTGAGTACGGCCGCGGGCAAGCCGGTTGCCTCGGGTTGTGAAGTCACTCCCCAGGGATTGCGCAATGCTGACGCACTGGCATTGATGGCCGAGAGCTCGATCAAGTTGAGTTATGACGAGGTCAACCCGGTGGCGTTCGAGCCGGCCATCGCCCCGCATATCGCGGCGCGTGAAGCCGGGGTGGTACTGACGGTGCGCTCGCTGCTGGAGCCGATGCAGCACATTCTGGGTCAAAAGGCCGACTTCACCCTGATTGAAGGCGCCGGCGGCTGGCGCGTGCCGTTGTCCGGTCAGGACAGTTTGTCGGAATTGGCACAGGCGCTGGACCTGCCGGTAATCCTGGTGGTGGGCGTGCGTCTGGGCTGTATCAGCCATGCACTGTTGACCGCCGAGGCGATTGCCCGTGATGGCCTGCAGCTGGCTGGCTGGGTCGCCAATATCATTGGCCCGAAAACCTCACGCCTGGAAGAAAACCTCGCCACCCTGGCGGAGCGATTGCCCGCGCCTTGCCTTGGGCGTGTGCCTAAACTCAAATCAGCGTCGGCGCAGTCCGTGGCTGAATACCTGCAACTGGATTTGCTGGACTGATACACCGCTTGAATCTGTGGGAGCGGGCTTGCTCGCGATGGCCTCGCCTCGGTCTGCCTGACTGTCCTAACCGGCTGTATCGCGAGCAAGCCCACCCCAAAAATATCCCCTCCCTTGATCAGACAAATCCGACCCAAGACGAACGGCGGCTTCGCGCTGCTTGACAATAAATAGGCGTAAACGTATGTTTCAAACACCTGTTTGACCGCCATAACAAATCCACGCGGTTGTTCATCCCCGGTTTCATCAGCAGAGGTTTATCGCTATGCCTGACTACAAGGCCCCCTTGCGTGATATTCGCTTCGTTCGTGACGAACTGCTCGGTTACGAAGCGCACTATCAGAGCCTGCCGGCTTGCCAGGACGCCACTCCAGATATGGTTGACGCCATTCTTGAAGAAGGCGCCAAGTTTTGTGAGCAGGTGCTGGCACCTCTGAACCGCGTGGGTGACATCGAAGGCTGCACCTGGAGCGAAACCGGGGTTAAAACCCCTACAGGCTTCAAAGAAGCCTACAAACAATTCGTTGAAGGCGGCTGGCCGAGCCTGGCTCACGACGTAGAGCACGGTGGTCAAGGCCTGCCGGAATCGCTGGGCCTGGCCGTGAGCGAAATGGTCGGTGCAGCCAACTGGTCGTGGGGCATGTACCCTGGCCTGTCCCATGGTGCGATGAACACCATCTCCGAGCACGGCACCCCCGAGCAGCAAGAGACCTACCTGACCAAGCTGGTGACCGGCGAATGGACCGGCACCATGTGCCTGACCGAATCGCACTGCGGTACTGACCTGGGCCTGCTGCGCACCAAGGCTGAACCTCAGGCTGACGGTTCCTACAAAATTTCCGGCACCAAGATCTTTATCTCGGCCGGTGAACACGATATGGCCGATAACATCGTGCACATCGTGCTGGCTCGCCTGCCGGATGCACCCGCTGGCACCAAAGGCATTTCGCTGTTTATCGTGCCCAAGTTCAACGCCAACGCCGATGGCAGCATCGGTGAGCGCAACGCCGTGTCCTGTGGCTCGCTTGAGCACAAAATGGGCATCCACGGTAACGCCACCTGCGTGATGAACTTCGACGGCGCCACCGGCTACCTGATCGGCCCGCCGAACAAAGGCCTGAACTGCATGTTCACCTTTATGAACACCGCACGTCTGGGCACCGCGCTGCAAGGCCTGTCCCACGCTGAAATCGCCTTCCAGGGCGGCCTGAAATACGCTCGTGACCGCCTGCAGATGCGTTCGTTGACCGGCCCGAAGGCGCCTGAAAAGGCGGCTGACCCGATCATCGTTCACCCGGACGTACGTCGCATGCTGTTGACCACCAAGGCATTCGCCGAAGGCAACCGTGCGATGGTGTACTTCACCGCCAAGCAAGTCGACATCGTCAAATACGGCGTTGATGAAGAAGAGAAGAAGAAAGCTGACGCACTGCTGGCCTTCATGACACCGATCGCCAAAGCCTTTATGACTGAAGTCGGTTTTGAGTCCGCCAACCACGGCGTGCAAATCTACGGCGGCCACGGCTTTATCGCCGAGTGGGGCATGGAGCAGAACGTTCGCGACAGCCGCATTTCGATGCTGTACGAAGGCACCACCGGCATCCAGGCACTCGACCTGCTGGGCCGTAAAGTGCTGATGACCCAGGGCGAGGCGCTCAAGGGCTTCACCAAGATCGTGCACAAGTTCTGCCAGAGCAACGAAGGCAACGACGTACTCAACGAGTTCGTCACGCCACTGGCTGCGCTGAACAAGGAATGGGGCGAGCTGACCATGAAGGTCGGTATGGCCGCGATGAAAGACCGTGAAGAAGTGGGTGCGGCCTCGGTCGACTACCTGATGTACTCCGGTTATGCCTGCCTGGCTTACTTCTGGGCTGACATGGCGCGCCTGGCAGCTGAAAAGCTGGCGGCCGGCACGTCCGAAGAAGCGTTCTATAAAGCCAAGCTGCAAACGGCCCGCTTCTACTTCCAGCGCATCCTGCCGCGTACCCGCGCGCACGTTGCCACCATGCTGTCGGGCGCTGCCAACCTGATGGACATGAAAGAAGAAGACTTCGACCTGGGCTACTAAGCCTCGGCGGGTCATCTTGCAAAGCCGCTTCTCCTTTTGGGGAGGCGGCTTTTTTAGTTTTGGTGCGCCTTAACTTTCTGTGGGAGCGAGCCCTGTCTCTTATACACATCT
>NZ_JASJWL010000042.1:0-41428 GCF_035019225.1 Pseudomonas sp. CCC4.1
AGATGTGTATAAGAGACAGGCCTGGGAGCTGGCGGTTTGGGTTTGGGTGGTGGGGGAGGCGCGATTTCCACGGCTTCGACCACTTCCTCCTCCGGTGGTGGCAACTCGGCGACCTGCTCGGGCTCCGGTTCAGGCTCGGGAGGGGGAGGCAGCAGTTCATCCAGATCTATCAGGGCCACTTCGACGCTGCTGTCGTCGTATTTGGGCGTGATTTTCAGGTCCGTGTCCATGCTGCTATGGACGGCCACCGCCAGCAGGCAGATGGCCGGCAAACAGGCGATGGCTTTGCGTGATTTGAAAAAAACCGACATGGCCTACAGCTTCCGCGTCGCAATGGAGACAGACGAGAAGCCGCTGCCCTTGAGCACATCCATCACGCTGACCAGACGCGCCACCTCAACACCTGCATCGCTGTTGAGGATGATCACCATTTTTTCGTCAGGGTTTTCCATGGCCTTGAGTTGAGCCACCAGATCGCTCTGGTTCAGATCCTTGCCATCCAGTTGCAGGCGCTCGTCCAGGCCCAGGGTGATGACCGCCTTGTTTTGCGGCTTGAGCTGCTGCGCATGAGCGGCACCTGGCAACTGGGTCTTGATGCCGAGTGCGGGTATCACGTTGAGACTGATCAATACAAAAAACACCAGCAGGAACATCATCACGTCGATCATCGGGATGATTTCGATATGCAGACGCTTTTTCTTGGGTTCTTCCCAGCTTCGCATTGCGTGTACTCCAATCCACAGAGGGGATCAAAAAGCTGAACATCCGTTCAGGTTTTCACTTGCGGTTTGCCAGGACGCAGAAGAAATGCCCAGAACCTGTCTCAAGTGACAGGTTGCAAAGGTAGAGGGGGGCTGTTTCATTTTGATTTCAGATTTTGTGTATTTTTTTGTTTTTTTTAATATCGAAACTAAACTGATTTTTGTGGTTAAAAGTGCCGTCTTTTCAGGATTTTGCAGGCATTTACTTGAAAGAGTATTTCGTTGCAGGGTGGCCAGGATAAATTTTTATAAACTTGACAGGCCTGTCAGCTTATAGATTTGGCATCAGGAATCATTCGCCATAACTCTGTTTTTCCACGGTTTTGGCTGTGCAGATGTCAAAGTGCTACTAATCTATTGTTGTTATGCAAAGGCATTGGCATGATGATATTAATCTGAAGTGCCGGCTGTTGAGATCAAGGGTTTAGCGGAGCGAACGCCATGCAGTTATTCAAAAAGCTGTTGAATATTTTGGGGCAGGCTGAGCGCAGCCGTGCTCACGTGGATAACCCTTTTCTGGTACCGCTTGAATTTGAAAGCCTCAAGCGTGAGCTGAATATCGTCGAGCAAGCCCGGCGCCATGGCGAGCAAGGCTATCCCCCTGTGGAGGCCACCCGGCTGACGGCCATTGAAGAACAGATCCGCACGACCCTTGAGTCAGAACGGCACAAGGTGCTGGCCTGGGCCGAGGCGCGCATCGCCCTGGTGCAAACCCGCCTGACAGCGCTGGATATTGTTGGCACGGTAAAACGTTGCGGCGAATTTGATCAGGCGTTCGAGCGAGCGGCACAGGACCTGCTGAACAATTACGCCGTACGCCTGCAACGTCTGGAATACCGCGCACGGGAGCGCGAGGCTGAATTGTGCGCCTTGCGTGCGCAAAATCACGCCGGGTATGGCAAACAGCAGAAACGTCGCAACGAAGCACTGGGTGTGTACCAGGACGAAATTGCAGATGTACGCAACGAACTGATGGCACTCAAGCATGAGTTCCTTGAACAGCTGGAGTCCGATGTGCTGGCCTGCAATGAGCAACTGGTGAGGTATCAGTCAGTTCTGGACGAAAAACGCAATCTGAAACCGCGCCTGGCCAGTGGCCTGAACAAAGCCGAAATGGTCATGGCGGGGCTTGTGCAATGCTATCGCGCCGAAAACCAGCTGCACCGTAATGGTCGGCGGGTGCCGGCTTACTTCAGTGACAGTATTGTGTTGCAGTCGCTGGCACTGCCCGACAGCAATACGGCCGAGGATGAAGTGAACCTGGCTTTGCAACAGCAGGCACTGACGCAGCTGATTGAGCAGCTTGAGCCGATTCGCGGGCGGATCCAGTCCTCGTTCTTTCAAAAGTACAATCAGCTGATGCCCCTGTCCTGGCTGCCTGAATACCCTCCGGCCATGGAAAACCGCATCGCCGCAGAGCCGGTTTGACACCCCGCAGGCTGGTTGTCTAGGACCAGCCCAGGGTTGCCGCGGTCAGTAGCAGGTACCGGGTACCTTTGGCCAGGGTGACGATCAGCACGAAACTCCACAGCGGTTCGCGCATGACCCCGGCGATCATGGTCAGCGGATCGCCGATAATCGGCATCCAACTCAGCAGCAGTGACCAGCGCCCGTAACGCAGATAG
Organism: Pseudomonas sp. CCC4.1; assembly: GCF_035019225.1. Lineage (NCBI taxonomy): Bacteria > Pseudomonadati > Pseudomonadota > Gammaproteobacteria > Pseudomonadales > Pseudomonadaceae > Pseudomonas > Pseudomonas sp. CCC4.1. Next base: position 2,387 of record NZ_JASJWL010000042.1, read on the forward strand.
AACTGCTGGGCCCTGTCGAGCTTTTGCTCGCTGACCGGAAACCAGCGCTTGTGCCGAAAGCGTTCCACCGAGCGGCCCAACAGCCAATTCAGTAACGAGCCCAGCACATTGCCCAGGGTGGCGATAGCCAGCAGGGTCAGGGCTGCATATTTGCCTGACAGCAGCATGCCGACCAACACGGCTTCCGACTGCATGGGCAGCAGCGATGCTGCGCCAAAGGCGGCGAGGAACAGACCCAGATAGCTGGTTAATTCAAACACGTAAGCTTCCAGGGTAGATGGACACCGCCGCATACCTTGTGGGAGCGGGCTTGCTCGCGATACAGGCGCTGCAGTCTGCCAGACCAACCGAGGCGCTGCCATCGCGAGCAAGCCCGCTCCCGCAAAAGTTGGCTGGGCTGGCAGCGGCTACAAGTTTTGCAATACCCGCCGCAGCGAAGCCGGCAGGGTTTCGCCGTGGCTCATGCCGTCGAATGTCTGATAGTCAACCGCCAGTCCCGGGATATCACTCAGTTCACCCGCCAGTTGGCGGATCAGTCTGTCTGGCTCGCCGTCGCTCGGGCCGCGCGGGTTAGCGGGTTCGGCCGTGCCGCGCATCAACAGCAAATCGGCCTTGTGCCCGTTCATGCGTTGCTTGAAGTCCGCGCCGGGGTGGATGTCGGCCCACCACAGCGACGGGCTGGCCGCTGCGTAACGGGCAAATTCGCCGGGGCGGGTGAGCAGGGCGTGCAGCACCAGCAGGCCGCCATAGGAATGGCCCCACAAGGTTTGCTCCTGCAGGTTGATCGGTGCCTTGGCCGCCACCGCCGGGCGCATGCGCTCGCGCAACAGGTCCAGGAAGACATCCGCACCGCCACTGGGCAACCCGCTCAGCGGGTCGGTTTGCACGGTCAGGCCAGGCCTGTTCGGGGTGTAGTCGTAAGTGCGGGCAGTGCGCTCGATGCGCAGTGGTGTCTGGTAGCCGATGGCGACCAGTAATGGTGCCTTGCCACGGGCAAGATCCCGCAGCAGGTCGGCATCCAGTGCGCCGATGGCGGCATTGCCGTCGAGCATCCACAGCACCGGGAAACCGTTTTTCGGCGGCGCGGCATTGGGTCGACCGATCCATAGCTGATAATGGCGCTGGCCATCGGCGGAGTCGATCAGCAAGCGGCTGAAGCGGTAGTCCATATCTGTACGCTGCAGCAGGCGGGTGTCCATCAGCTGGTCAGGCGCGGGCCGGGCCTGGGCGGCTTGCCCGGGGAGGGCCAGGGCAAGCAGCAGCGTCAATGGCAGGGTCAGGTTTCTCATCAGGCGATCTCGTTATGCTTTAAAACGACGCGGTCAGGCTGGTGTAGAGCGTACGCCCCGGCTCGTTGTAAGTCGCCGCCCCGGCCCCGGCGATATTGGTCACACCCTGGGCGTTGCCCTCACGGAACAGGCGCTTGTCGAACAGGTTATCGATACCCGTGGTCAGGCTCAGGTTGGCGGTAATGGCGTAGGTACCGCTGATGCCGGCAATGGCATAAGGCGAAAGCTGGTTGTTGGCGGTGCCGGTGACGCGGTCACCGTGGTAGTCGAATTTTTTCGGTGTCTGTTTGCCGTACCAGGCCACGCTCGCTTGCAGCGACAGGTCATCGGTTGCCTGCCAGTCCAGCATGGAGTTAAGGGTGTAGCGCGGGGTGACGGACAGGGCGTCACCGGTCTGCTTGTTTTTCGATTGCAGCATATAGGTGAAGTTGTTGGTCCAGGTCAGTTGCGGCGCCAGGGGCAGGGTAAGGGTGCCTTCAAGGCCTTCGACCAGTGCCTTGGGTACGTTTTCCCACTGGTAGATCGCGGCATTGGCATAGGTGCCTGTTCCGCCCACGGCATTGCCGATGGGGCTCATGCCGGATTCGATCTTGTTTTTGTAATCGTTGCGAAAGTAAGTCAGGCCCGCGACGACGCCGTTTTCCTTGTACTCGATGCCCAGTTCCTTGTTGACGCTGGTTTCGGCTTTCAGGTCGGCGTTGCCTTGCAGGTAGCAACTGGTGCTCTGGCCATAGCAACCCTGGCCGCGGCTGTAGAGCAGGTAATCGGGGTTGAGCTGGTACAGGTTAGGCGCTTTATAGGCGCGGGCGATGCCGGCCTTGAGGGTGACTGTTTCGGTCAGGGCATGGGACAGGTTAAGCGACGGGCTCCAGTTGTTGCCGACCACGCTGTGGTGGTCCAGACGCAGGCCGGGGGTGAGCATGGTGCCGGGTAGCAGCTCGATATTGTCGGCGGCAAACAACGAGAAAATCTGCGCCGAGGAGGTGGTGCTGCGATTGCTGCTGCTCAGGCCGCTGACCGAACCGCCTTCGCTGGTGGACTGGGTATTGGCGCTGGGGTCGTCGAGTTTTTGCTGGGTCCATTCGCTGCCCAGGGTCAGTGTCTGGTCGAAACCTGCGTGCAGCGGCAGATTGACCTCGCCGTGGGCGGTCAGGTCGCGCAATACCGCAGTATAGAAATCACCACTGCTGAAAATGCCTTCGGTGCCGCCTGCCAGGCCTTCGTTGATCCGCGTATTGCGGGTTTTTTCGTATTGCAGGTAGGCCATGCTGTTACCAAAGTCCCATTCACCACGGTGGGTCAGGGCATAGGTTTCGCGGTAGGTACGGTTGGTCTCGTGGCCCAGCAGGCTTTTGACGTAGGCGTTGCTGTTGGTGTTTTGCGTATCGCCGGTATAGAGGTTGCCCTGACGGCTGTAACCAGCCTCGAAGTCGAGGGTCTGCTGCGGGGTCATGCGCCAGCTGAGCAGGCCGTTGACATCCTTGTTGCGCACGCCTTCGCGGCCAGCGGGCAGGGTGCCGGCCTGATTGCCGGTGCGCTCTGATTCATGGCCTGAGTTGATGTCCCAGTCATCGGGGTCGGTCTTGGCGATATTGCCGTATACGCGATAGCTCAGGTTGTCGGTGAGCGGGCCGTTGAGGCCGAAACTCACGCGTTTGCTGGCGCCTTCGTCCTTGTGGGTCGGGAAGTTGGAATAGACCGTGACGTCGCCGTGGGTTTCGGCCCCGGCCTGCTTGGTGATGATATTCACCACGCCGCCAGCTGCGCCGTTGCCGTAGAGGGCGGCGGCCGGACCGCGCAGCACTTCGATGCTCTCTACCTGATCGGCAGGTACCCAGTTGGTATCGCCACGGCTGTCACGCTCGCCGCGCCAGCCGTAGCGCACCGAATTGCGGCTGTTGACCGGTTTGCCGTCGATCAGGATCAGGGTGTTTTCCGGGCCCATGCCGCGGATGTCGATCTGACGGTTGTTGCCGCGCTGGCCGCTGGTGGAGTTGCCCGTGAGATTGACCCCGGGCATGGTGCGGATGATCTGCGACAGATCGTTGGACGGTGGGCGTTTCTTGATGTCCTCTGCGGTGATCACCGAGACCCCGGGTGCCTGTTTGGTTTCTTCCAGGGCGGTGGCAACCACGTTGGTGTTTTCCAGCTCCAGCGCGGCAGCGGCATGCACGGAGCTGGCCAGCAAGCAGCAGCCGGACAGAACGAAGGGAGCGATAGGGCGCAGCGCATGTTGCAACATCGGGTGATCTCCGGGACAGCCTGATACAGGAAGATCACGAATGATAATGACTGCTAATTGAGAGTAAAGCGCATTAACTTTCTAAACACTTCACTGTGGGAGCGGGCTTGCCCGCGATGGGATCGCCGCTGTTTGTCTGTTGAACCGAGTTGGCGGCATCGCGGGCAAGCCCACAGGGTTTTCTGTTTCAGTCAGGAGGACGCGCCACCGGAAACAGCACATGCATGCACAGCCCCGGCTGGCCATTGCTGGCCCACAACCGGCCCTGTTGCAGTTCAATGGCACGTTGGGCGATGGCCAGGCCCAGGCCGAAGCCTTCGCCTAGCGAACCCTTCAGGCGCTGGTAGGGCACGAACAGGCTGGGCAGGTCCTGCGGATCGACGCCGGGGCCTTGGTCGCTCAGGCACAGGTGCCAGGCATCACCTTCACGCCAGCCGCTCAAAGTCACTTTGCCTGCAGGCGGTGAATAACGTATTGCATTGCGCAGCAGGTTTTCCAGGGCCTGGGCCAGGCTGTCGAGATGCACTTGCACGTAACAGTCTTCGCCCAGCAGACAGGGCAGTCGCTCGACCGGCCAACCGCTTTCAAAGCAGGCGTCTTCACACAGGGCTTCCCATACGGACAGTACCAGCACCGGCTCGCTTGCCAGTTGCGGGCGCTCGGTGTCCATCCAGGCGAGGTTGAGGGTGTCTTCCAGCAGGCGCTGCATATCGTCGATCTCGCGATCGAGTCGCTGGCGCATGTGCTCAGCCGGTAAATGGCTGTCGTGGGCGATGCGCAATCGTGCCAGGGGGGTACGCAGTTCATGGGACAGGGTGCGCAATAAAAGGCGTTGCTGGTTGAGGCTTTGGCGCAGGCGGCTGGCCATGTGTTCGAAGGCCTGGGCCAGTTCCCCCAGTTCATCCCTGCGTTTGATCAGCGGCAGCGGTGCTTCACTGTCCAGGTCATCGGCACGCAAGGCGTCGGCGCGGTCACGCAAACGGTTGAGTGGCAGCACCAGGTGGCGGTAGATCAGCAGCCCGAGGAGCGCGGCCAGCAGCGTTGGCATCACGCCGTGACTGAGCACATGGGTCCAGGGTGTCAGGCCTCCGGGCAACAACCGCTCGGGAAGCTGGATCACCAGCTGGCCTTGTTGCGGCTGCCCGGGAAAGGGGATGCTGACATAGGGCAGCTCGTCCTGCAGACGTCGGCTCATGGGCCAGTTCAGTTGGCGCATAAAGGTCAACTGGCGATAGTTGTGGGCGGTGAGAGGGGTATTGCTCAGGCTTTGCAGGTTTGGCCCCAGTACCGTTGCCCAGGTGTCCTCCCTCGCCATCAGCTCTTCGCTAAAACGTGCCAGCCCGGCCGGGCCCTGGTTGTGCCAGATGCCTTCAGCCTGCTGTGCGTAGTCGGCCAGGTACTGCTGGTCGGCGGCCGAAAGAAAATAGGTGCGACGTTCGGCCGACACTCCCCAGATCCAGATGATCCAGGTCAGCAGCAGGCAGAAAGCGATTTGCAGCAGGGCCAGTTTCCATAGCAAGGGATGGCGGCGCATCAGGGGTTATCCATGCTGACCAGGATATAACCCTGGCCACGCACGGCCTGGATCTGCACATGCCGCACGCCAATGGCCGCCAGCTTGCGCCGCACATTGCACACATGCACATCCAGGCCGCGGTCCAGCCGGGTGTAGACGCGGTGAAGCACCTGCTGGTAGAGAAACGCCTTGCTCAAGGCCTCGCCATCATGTTCGTGCAGGATGCTCAGCAGGCGGAATTCGGAGTGGGTCAGGCCTGCACTCTGGCCGTTGTGCACCACGTCCAGAGCCTCTTCATCAAAGCTCAGCCGCGGGTGGTGCGGCAGCCCCGGCGGGCGCTGGAACATGGCCATGCGCCGCAGCAGGGCATCGGTGCGGGCGTCCAGCTCGGCGAGGCTGAAGGGTTTGGGCAGATAGTCGTCGGCACCTCGGGTAAACCCGGTGATTCGGTCTTGCTCGTTGCCCAAGGCCGACATCAGCATCACCGGGACGTTTTGTTGCAGGCGCAGGGCTTCAAGCAGCGCCAGACCGTCCATGCCGGGCAGCATGATATCGAGCAGCACCAGGTCGAAACACTGCGACTGCAAAGCGCTCAGGCCCTGGATGCCGTCGATGCAGGATGTCACGGCAAAGCCGCGTTGCAGCAGATGTCGCTCCAGATCGTGGCGCAGCCTGAAGTCGTCTTCTACCAGAAGTAGCCGGGGGGATGTGTGCATAGGGGTTCTAATGAGAATATTTCACATTTGCGAATATCCCATCATTGGCCATGCTGCGCAAATGCTATCAAGGATAGAGGGCAAGATTGCACAGCGGATCTGATCAACTACAGGTCGGATTCGCGCAAAAAAGCCGTGCCTGTATCTGTTCGAATGTTCCTCAACGACCCGCCTGCCGGCGGCTCCTGACGCTCGATCAATGACAGGGACATATGCCATGCAAATGCCGAAAACCATCCAGATAAAGAACGGCGAAAAGGTCACTCCGACGTTCTCGGCCCAGGAGTACGCCAACCGCCAGGGAAAACTGCGGGCCTATATGGCGCAGAACAACATCGATGCTGCTGTGTTCACCTCGTACCACAACCTCAACTACTACAGCGATTTCCTGTATTGCTCATTTGGCCGCAACTACGCGCTGGTGGTGACCCAGGACAGCGCGGTGAGCATCAGCGCCAATATTGACGGCGGGCAGCCGTGGCGCCGGACCATGGGCACCGACAACATCGTGTATACCGACTGGCAGCGCGACAACTACTTTGTGGCGATCCAGCAGGCGCTGCCCAAGGCGGGGCGCATCGGTATCGAGTTCGATCACATGAACCTGCTCAATCGCGACAAGCTCGCCAGCCGCTATCCCCAGGCCGAGCTGGTGGACATCGCCGCGCCGTGCATGCGTATGCGCATGATCAAGTCGGCGGAAGAACACGCCATCATTCGCCACGGCGCACGGATTGCCGATATTGGTGGCGCGGCCATCGTCGAGGCCTTGCGCGATCAGGTGCCGGAATATGAAGTGGCGCTGCATGCCACCCAGGCGATGGTGCGTGAAATTGCCCGTACCTTTCCCGATTCGGAGTTGATGGATACCTGGACCTGGTTCCAGTCGGGGATCAACACCGACGGCGCCCATAACCCGGTCACCAGCCGCAAGGTGAACAAGGGCGATATCCTCAGCCTCAACTGCTTCCCGATGATTGCCGGTTACTACACGGCGCTGGAACGCACCCTGTTTCTGGACCATTGCTCCGACGAGCACCTGCGCCTGTGGGAGGTCAACGTCAAGGTACACGAGGCCGGCCTGAAGCTGATCAGGCCCGGCATGAAGTGTTCGGACATTGCTCTGCAGCTCAATGAAATTTTCATGGAACACGACCTGCTGCAATACCGCACCTTCGGGTATGGTCACTCCTTTGGCACCCTCAGTCATTACTATGGCCGCGAGGCCGGGCTGGAGTTGCGTGAAGATATCGATACGGTGCTGGAGCCGGGCATGGTGGTGTCGATCGAGCCGATGATCATGATCCCTGAAGGTCGTCCGGGAGCAGGTGGGTATCGCGAGCACGATATCCTGATCGTCAACGAAAAGGGCGGCGAGAACATCACCCACTTCCCGTATGGCCCGCAGCACAACATCATCAAAAAATAGTCATTGCGCGGCATTGTGGGAGCGGGCCTGCCCGCGAAGGTATCACCGCGGCGCCTCGTCAATCCGGGGTGATACCTTCGCGAGCAGGCTCGCTCCCACTCCGAGCTCGATACCAACGTATGCGCACACAGATTGCGCAGCGTTTTCTGACCTGTTTACCCCTGCCAAAAAGAACACAATGAGGGTATCTGTCATGTCCCATGTCGCGACGTTGCTTGCCATTTTTCCATCACGCATCTCTTTCTCAGGAGGTGCTCAATGAGTATCCCCAGCGCAACTATCGCTTTGCCCCTGACCCCCGAACAGCAGATCGAGCGCCTCAGTGAGCGCAAGGCATTGCGCCGTGCCGCCACAGCCAGCTTTATGGGCAACTTTGTCGAGTGGTTTGACTACGCTGCCTATGGTTACCTGGCGACGGTGATCGCCCTGACGTTCTTCCCGCAAACCGATACCACCACCGGGCTGCTGGCCACTTTCGCGGTGTTCGCCCTGTCGTTTATCGTGCGCCCGTTCGGTGGTCTGGTCTGGGGGCATTTTGGCGACAAGTACGGGCGGCGCAGCGCCTTGTCCTGGTCGATCCTGATTATGACCGTGGCGACTTTTTGCATCGGCATGCTGCCCACCTATAACCAGATCGGTCTCTGGGCACCGGTGTTGCTGTTGTTGATTCGTCTGGTGCAGGGCTTTTCGGCCTCAGGGGAATACGCGGGCGCTTCGGCGTTTCTGGCCGAGTATGCACCTGAGGGCAAGCGCGGTTTTTATACCAGCATCGTACCGGCGAGCACGGCGGCCGGCCTGTTGTTTGGCGCGATATTTGTCGCGGGCATGCATGCCTTGATGACGGTTGAAAACCTGCACGACTGGGGCTGGCGCCTGCCGTTTCTGCTGGCGGCACCCTTTGGCCTGGTGGGGCGCTATATCCGTGTCCATTTGCAGGACTCACCCAAGTTCCTGGAGATGGAAAAGCGTCTGGAAGCCAAGGAGTGTGCGACCCATGCCCCGGTTCGTGAGTTGCTCACGGTGCATCGTCGGCCGGTATTGATCGGGATTGGCGTGACCTGTCTGAATGCGGTGGCCTTCTACCTGTTGCTCAGTTACATGCCGACCTACCTGTCGACGGAAATGGGCATGAGCGAGAGTGATTCCTTTATCGCGTCCACGGTGTCGCTGGCGACTTACATCGGCCTGATCTTTTTGATGGGCAAGCTGTCGGACCGCTATGGCCGCAAGACCATGCTGGTCAGTGCCTCGGTGATGTTCCTGCTGCTGACCTTTCCGCTGTTCGGGATGCTGGGCAACCCGTCACTGCTGGTGATTCTGATGATCCAGATTGCCTTCGGTGCCATCCTGGCAATGAACGACGGCACCTTGCCGTGCTTTCTGGCCGAGATCTTCCCGACCCGGGTGCGCTTCAGCGGTTTTGCCTTCAGCTTTAACGTGGCCAACGCCGTGTTTGGCGGGACTGCGCCGTTTATTGCCACCTGGCTGATTCAGATGACCGGCAACAAAATGGCCCCGGCCTGGTACCTGCTGGCCGCCGCGGCAGTGGCACTGGTGGCGATGCTGGCCAGCCGCGAGACCGCGCACAAGGCGTTGCAGGATTAACCTGCCGCCTCCTACCTCCGTAGCAGCCTCGCTCCGCTCGGCAGCTGCTACGGGTGATGTTTTAGTGCAACGCTACCTGCTTGCGTTCACCAATGGGTGATACACCAAACAGGCGGCTATAGCACTTGGAAAAATGCGCCGCCGAGACAAAGCCACAGGCCAGGGCGATATCCCGCACTTGTGATTCGCTGCGCAGCAACAGGCTCCGGGCCCTGGCCAGGCGTAACTCCAGGTAGTACTGGCTGGGTGTGCGTTGCAGGTGTTTGTGGAACAGGCGTTCCAGCTGACGTACCGACACTTCGTTCAACCGCGCCAGGTCTTCCAGGCTGACCGGCTCTTCCAGATTGGCCTCCATGATTGCCACCACCTGACTCAGTTTGGGTTGCGATGTGCCCAGCTTCTGGCGCAGTGGTACCCGCTGTTGCTCTTGCGGCCCGCGGGCTCGGTCACACAGCAGCAACTCGGCAGCGTGGGCCGCAATCTCGCGGCCACCCGGTTCGCGGGCAATCAATTGCAAGGTCATGTCCATCGACGCCACGCCACCCGAGCAGGTATAGCGGTCGCGATCCAGTTCGAATAACTGATTGGAAATAATGATCCCCGGGAAATGGTCCTTGAGGGTTTCGATATCTTCCCAGTGGATGGTGCAGCGATAACCCTTGAGCAGCCCGGCGCGGGCCAGCCAGTAGCTGCCGGTGCAGATCCCGCCCAGCGCCACTTGTTCGTGGGCCAGTTTGCGCAGCCAGTTGAGCACCGGGCGGCTGCTGAGGTGGGAGACGATCGGGTTTGAACCCACCACCAGCAAAATGTCCAGTTTTGGTGCATCGCCGATCACATAGTCGGGCAGGATGCGCATGCCGTTGCTGGCCATGACCGGATCGAGGGTGGGGGCAATGATAACGCTGCGAAACATTTCACAGCGCGCTGCCATATTGGCCATGCGCAAGGTTTCGATGGCCGAGGCAAAACCGATGGTGGTGAAGTTTGGTATCACCAGAAAGCCTACGGTCTTCACGGCAGGCATATTTATCGGTGACGCTGTAACAGGCGTTGCCATCCTTACGCTCCTTATTATGATCCGGGACGCGTCTGGCGTCGGGGTTCACCCAGGTTGTTGCAGCGCCAGAGCGGAGCCGGCGGTGCAAGGCACTGTGCTGTAGGGGGTAAGGAAGCATTTGTTGTGCCAGTGGCTAACAGCTTGTTATTGCGGCAAAAATTTATCGCTGACAAAGGTTGAATAGTCGGGCAGAACGCCTTCGATCTTGCCCTGGTCCTTGAGGAACAGCGCAGTCTGGGCGATATCTCTGGCCGTGCCACCCCCCAGCAACTGCGCCGATTTTTGCTCGGCCGTCGAAGGGAAGTGCGCGCCGTGCAGCAACTCGGGGATGTCTTCGGGGCTGGCGCCGGTCAGCCTGGCGATTTTCTGTACCTGCGGCGAATCGGTAGTCCAGGCGGTCTGGTGGGCGTTGTAGTCGGCGATGGCATCGAGGCTGACTTTGGCGAATTTAGCGATGATTTCCGGATGTTTATCCGCGAAATCCTTGCGGGCTACCCAGACTTCAAAAGTCGGTGCGCCCCATTCGCTGACCTGGCCGGCGTCGGTGAGGATTTTCCCGGTCTTGCGAATTTCCCCCAGGGCAGGCGACCAGGTGAACGCGCCGTCGATATCGCCACGCTTCCAGGCTGCGGTGATTTGCGCAGGGCTCAGATTGACCACCTTGACCTGCTGCGGGGTGAGGTTCCAGTGTTTCAGCGCGCCCAGCAGGCTGTAGTGCGACGTCGAGACAAAGGGCGTGGCGATGGTCTTGCCGATCAGGTCCTGCGGGCCGTTGATACCGCTGCCGTCACGCACCACCAGGGCTTCGGAACCCTTAATCTGCGCGGTGACGATAAAAGTCACCAGCGGCACATTACGCGAGGCCGCGGCAGCCAGCGGGCTTGAACCCAGATTGCCGATCTGCAGGTCTCCGGAGGCCAGTGCCGACACCACCGCCGGACCCGAATCAAAGCGGCGCCAGTCAATCTTTTCACCGATGGCTTTCTCGTAGCTGCCCTCGGCCTGGGCCAGTTTGGTGGGGTCGATGCCGGTGATATAGCCGATGGTCAAATCAGCTGCCTGCGCGCCGAAGCTGAGGCCTGCGAGGGAAAGAGCAATCAGGAGTGTGCGCACGGACATGGCTTGGACCTTGTTGTAAGAAGATAAGAAGGGGCTGTCCGGCGGTCCGGTGCAGCGAATCTAAGTGCTTTAAATCAAAGGGGAAAATACCGTTTTGGAACTAGCTTAGAGCGCCCGGCCACACACCCTGGTTGCGGCGTGCATGATCCGGGTCAAACGTCGTGGCGGTAAAAGCCGGTACAAGCGTCCTGTGAGGAGTCCATAACAAAACCAGCACGGCCCGTTTCGAGGGGACCACCCCAGATCGACGCCTTAAAGGAATAACGCGATGCTTTCTACCTTTCCACGTCTGGCATTAGCCGGCCTGACGTTGCTGTGTACCCTTGAGGTGCAGGCCAGCGAGCCGACCCCGGCAGCCAACCCCGAGAAAAACCTGATTGAACGCGGCCACTATGTGGCCCGGCTCGGTGACTGCATTGCCTGCCATACCGCCATGGGCGGGGCCGAGATGGCGGGCGGGCTCGAGCTGAAAACGCCAATGGGCACGATTTACTCGAGCAATATCACCCCGGATCCCGAGACAGGTATCGGCCAGTACAGCTTTGAACAGTTCGACAAGGCCATGCGCCAGGGTGTGACACCTGCGGGGAAAAACCTCTATCCGGCGATGCCGTATCCGTCTTACGCGAAGATGAGCGAAGACGATATGCGCGCCCTGTATGCCTACCTGATGCACGATGTGGCCCCGGTAAAAATGGCCAATCTTGAGGCCGATATGGGCTTCCCGTTCAACCAGCGTTGGGGGCTGGCGCTGTGGAACTGGGCGTTTGTCGACAATCAGCCGTTTGTCCCCGACCCGGACAAAAGCGTCGAACTGAACCGTGGCGCCTATCTGGTGCAGGGCTTGGGGCATTGCGGCTCGTGCCATACGCCGCGTGGTATCGCCTTTCAGGAAAAGGCCATGAGCGATGACGGCAGTGCCGGCAAGCACTATCTGGCGGGGGAAACCGTCGAGCACTGGCGCGCCTTGAGTCTGCGCAACCTGTGGACGGTGGGGGACACCGTGCAGTTGCTCAAGACCGGACAAAACCGTTTTGCTACGGTGTCGGGCAATATGGCTGATGTGATCCACCACAGTACCCAGCACTTTACCGATGCAGACTTGACTGCCATCGCCAGCTATTTGAAATCGCTACCTGCAGGCAAGGATGATTTACCGATGCCAGCCGTGGCGATCACACCCGCCAAGGCACCGGATACGCTGTACAGCAGCCGTGGCGGGTTGGGTTACACGCAGTTCTGCGCTGATTGCCATCGCCCGGATGGCGGCGGGGTCAAAGGCATGTTCCCGCCGTTGAACGGCAACCCGGGGATCGTTGCGGCCAACCCGACGACACTCCTGCATATCACCCTGACCGGCTGGAAAACCCCGCAAACAGCAACGCACCCGCGGGTGTACACCATGCCTGGCTTCGCCCGGCTGGGCGATGATGAAATTGCCGAGATCCTCAGCTTTGTGCGCAGCAGCTGGGGCAACGCAGCTCCAGCGATCAAGCCAGGGCAAGTCGCGCAGATGCGCAAGCAGTTGAACCCCGAGACTGTCGACGAGACCGCCTTTGTCACCCCGCGCCTGGCCAATCTGCTCAGTGCCGCCAATGCCGATCAGGTGGTGCGCGGCATGCGCCTGCATCTGCAAACCAAGGCGCTGTTACCGGATAACGTCGGCAATGCCCTGAACTGCACCAGTTGCCACTTGAACGCAGGCACCGTGGCCGATGGCTCGCCTTTTGTCGGGGTCTCGGCGTTCTTCCCCGGCTATGCGCCACGGGCGGGCAAGGAAGTGACACTGGAGGAGCGGATCAATGGTTGTTTCCGTCGCTCGATGAATGGCCAACCCTTGCCCGTCGCCTCGCCGGATATGCAGGCGATGGTGGCGTATTTTGACTGGATGAAAATGAACACGGTAGCGGGGGACAAGGTTGCGGGCCGTGGCGTGGGCAAGGTCGATCCGAAAATCGTCCCCGATCCGGAAAATGGCAAACTGATCTATGCGCAGCAATGTGCGGTGTGCCACGGTGACGACGGCCAGGGCCTGAAACAGGCCGATGGCAGCTTTGTGTACCCGCCGTTGTGGGGTAACGAGTCGTTCAATATCGGCGCGGGCATGGCGCGCACTTACACGGCGGCGGCGTTTGTGAAACGCAATATGCCGATCGGCTTCCACGAGAAATTCCCGTTAGGGCAGGGTGGATTATCGGATCAGGAGGCAGTGGATGTGGCTGAGTACTTCTCCCATCAACCACGACCTGATTTTGTCGACAAGGCCAAGGACTGGCCCAAGGGTGGCAAACCGGTGGATGCGCGGTATTAAGGGCAAGCACTCCTTACCTCAAAACAGCGTTCGTGTTTGTGTGTTTGCCGGGCTTCAGCGAAGCAAAAAAAAGCCCCGCGACCGAATGTACGCGGGGCCAAAAAATGGTTGGTTGCGGCCAACCAAAGGAGCTCGTTGAATCAGTGCGCGCTGGCGACAGTCTCGGCTTGCCAGCCGCCGCCCAATGCTTTGTAAATAGCCACTACGCCGCGATACAGCTCAACCTCGGCCTGGGCCTGGCTGTCTTCTGCCGCAAGACGCTCGCGCTGGGCATCGAGCAGCACCAGAAAGTCCACCGTGCCTTCGCGATAGCGAATGGCTGCGAGGTCAGCTGCTGTACGACTTGACTCACTTTGACGTATTAACGACAGCAAGCGCTGTTGGCGTTTGCCGTAGTCACTGAAGGCGTTTTCCGACTCTTCCAGCGCCAGCAGTACTTGCTGCTCGTAACTGGCCAGAGCGCCGTCGGCCTCTGCATCGGCACCGCGCAGTCGTGCCCGCACGCTGCCCAGGTCAAATGCAGGCCAGGTAATGCGTGGGCCCAGTGCCCAGGCATTGGCTGCTGCTGAACCAATTTGCGAGCCACGTCCGGCAGTAAAACCGAGGAAACCGCTAAGGCTGACCCGCGGGAACAGGTCGGCCTTGGCCACGCCGATACGGGCCGTCGCCGCTGCCAGTTTGCGCTCGGCACTCATGATGTCCGGGCGTCGTTGCAGCAGGTCGCCGGGATTGCCGATATTCAGCGCCTTGGCAATGGCCGGTAGCTGTTTGGGGCTCAGATCCACGCTCAACTGCTCAGGTCGCTGGCCCAGCAAGGTGGCGATACGATTGCGCTCGCGCACCTGCTCGGCCTGCAATTGCGGCACGCTGGCTTCAACCGAGGCAAGGCGGGCGTCAGCGCGCACCACGTCCAGCTGATCGCCAACTCCGGCGTCACGCAGGCTTTCAGTGATGGCCTTGGAGTCCTGCTGGTTTTTCAGGTTGTCCAGGGCGATGCGCTCGCGCAGCTGTGCACCCCGTAGTTCACCATAGGCATCCACCAGTTCGGCAATCATGGTCACTTGCAGTTGATACAGATCGGCCGCAGCCGCCTGCTCGTCGGCATCGCTGGCCTCCAGCTCGCGCTGGATACGGCCAAACAAGTCGATTTCCCAGGCCATGTCCAGGCCCAGGTCGTAGCGCTCACTGTTGACGCGCTTCTCGGTGGTGCCCGGAATCTGGCCCTTGCCCACATCGCTGCTGGCGCGGCTGGTGATGGTCGGCATGATGTCGTTGCTGACATCATCGCGAATCGCCCGGGCCGCCCGCAGGCGGGCAAATGCCACGCGCAGCTCGCGGTTGCCAGCCAGAGACTGGGACACCAGCTGGTTGAGGGTCGGATCGTCAAACTGTTGCCACCAGATCCCTTCAAAATGTGCCCGGTCAAAGCCCTTGAGGTTGTCGGCACTGATCTGTGCCGGGGCCGTGGCCGGGGTCTTGTAGTCCGGGCCCACGGCGCAGGCGCTCAGGGCCAGCACCAACAGGCTCGGCAGAAAAACTTTCACGCTCATTGTTGCGACTCCAACGTGAGGTGCTTGGCCGCTTTGCGCGCTTCACTGCGCTCTACATAGCGGCGAATCAATACATAGAACACCGGCGTCAGCAGCAGGCCGAAGAAGGTCACCCCGAGCATCCCGGAGAACACCGCAACACCCATCGCATGGCGCATCTCTGCACCGGCACCGCTGGACAGCACCAGAGGCACCACACCCATGATGAAGGCGAAGGAGGTCATCAGAATCGGCCGCAGACGCAGACGGCAGGCTTCCAGCACCGCTGCCAGCGGGTCGAGGCCTTCTTCCTGTTTGTCCTTGGCAAACTCGACGATCAGAATCGCGTTCTTGCACGCCAGCCCCACCAGTACGATCAGGCCGATCTGGGTGAAGATGTTGTTGTCACCCCCCGAGATAATCACCCCGGTAATGGCTGAAAGCAGGGTCATGGGCACGATCAGGATCACCGCCAATGGCAGGCTCCAGCTTTCGTACTGGGCAGCCAGTACCAGGAATGCCAGCAGTACACAGAGCGGGAACACGAACAACGCGGTATTGCCTGAGAGGATTTGCTGATAGGTCAGCTCAGTCCATTCGTAGGTCATGCCGTTGGGCAGTTCTTCCTTGAGCAGTTTTTCCATCGCCGCCTCGGCCTGGCCCGAGCTGTAACCCGGTGCTGCGCCGCCGTTGATTTCAGCGGTGACAAAGCCGTTGTAGTGCATCACGCGGTCAGGACCTGCGGTGTCGCTGACCTTGATAAAGGTCGCCAGCGGGATCATTTCGCCCTTGTTGTTACGCACCTTCAGCTGGCCGATCTGCTCGGGTTCGAGACGGAACTGCTGCTCGGCCTGCACATTCACCTGATAAGTCCGACCGAAGCGGTTGAAATCGTTGGCATACAGCGAACCCAGGTAGATCTGCAGGGTATCGAAGATGTCGCTGATGGCAACACCGTGGGTCTTGGCCTTTTCGCGGTCGATAGCGGCATCGACTTGCGGCACGTTGACCTGATAGCTGGTGAACAACCCGGCCAGTTCCGGCACGTTATGGCTCTTGGCAATCACGTTCTGCACTTCTTTGTACAGCTCGTCATAGCCCAGACCACTGCGGTCTTCGACTTGCAGGCGGAAACCGCCAATGGTGCCCAGCCCCTGTACCGGCGGCGGCGGGAAGATGGCGATATAGGCGTCCTGAATGTCGGCAAACTGTGCGTTCAACGCGGCGGCAATCGCCGCTGCCGACTGACTTGGGTCCTTGCGTTCATCAAACGGCTTGAGCGGGGTGAACACGATGCCGCTGTTCGGGCTGTTGGTAAAACCGTTGATCGACAGGCCGGGGAAAGCCACCGAGTTGGCAACGCCAGGTTGCTTGAGAGCAATTTCGGACATGCGTTTTATTACCGCTTCTGTGCGGTCCAGGCTCGCGGCGTCCGGCAGTTGGGCGAAGGCCACCAGGTATTGCTT
Source organism: Pseudomonas sp. CCC4.1 (assembly GCF_035019225.1). NCBI lineage: Bacteria > Pseudomonadati > Pseudomonadota > Gammaproteobacteria > Pseudomonadales > Pseudomonadaceae > Pseudomonas > Pseudomonas sp. CCC4.1. Next base: position 18,666 of record NZ_JASJWL010000042.1, read on the forward strand.
GTCTTGCGGTGGTACAAAACCGGTGGGCGTGTGGGCAAAGCCAGCCCAGGTCAGCACCATCAAACCTGCGTAAACCAGCATGGCGATGCCGCTGCCACGGATGATCCGTCGCACGGTACCGACATAACCGTTACTGGCCTTGACGAAGAAGCGGTTGAACGGGCCGAACAACCAGCCACCGAACATACGGTCCAGCAGACGAGTGAAGCGGTCTTTCGGCGCATGATGGCCTTTAAGCAATACTGCTGCCAATGCAGGGGACAGGGTCAGCGAGTTGAAAGCCGAGATCACCGTCGAAATGGCAATGGTCAGGGCAAATTGCTTGTAAAACTGGCCGGTCAGGCCCGAAATAAATGCGGCCGGGATAAACACCGCACACAGTACCAGCGCGGTGGCAATGATCGGTCCGGTTACTTCGCGCATGGCCCGCTTGGTTGCATCGACGGGGTTAAGCCCCAGCTCGATATTTCGCTCGACGTTCTCCACCACCACAATCGCATCGTCCACCACGATACCGATGGCCAGCACCAGTCCGAACAGGGACAAAGCGTTGAGCGAGAAGCCAAACATATGCATCACTGCAAACGTACCGATCAGCGATACGGGCACAGCGACCAGCGGGATAATCGAAGCGCGCCAGGTTTGCAGGAACAGGATTACAACCAGTACTACCAGGATCAGGGCTTCAAACAGGGTGTGGACTACCGCTTCGATCGAACCACGAACAAAGATGGTCGGGTCGTAAACGATGTCGAAATCCATGCCCTCCGGGAAGTTCTTTTTCAGCTCGGCCATCTTGGCGCGAACGTCATTGGAGATCTGGATGGCGTTGGAACCCGGACGCTGGAAGATCGGGATCGCTACCGCCGGCTGGTTGTTCAGCAAGGAACGCAAGGCGTACTGGCTGGAGCCCAGCTCAACCCGGGCAATGTCCTTGAGGCGGGTGATCTGGCCATCATCACCGGAGCGGATGATGATGTTCTCGAACTCCTCCTCAGTGACCAGGCGGCCCTGGGTGTTGACCGACAGCTGGAAGCTGGTGGCATTGGGGGCGGGCGGGGCACCGAGGGCACCGGCAGCCACCTGGCGGTTTTGCTCGCGAATGGCGGTCACTACATCAGTGGCTGTCAGGTTGCGCGAGGCAGTTTTGTTTGGATCGAGCCACACCCGCAGCGAGTAATCGCCCATGCCGAACATCTGCACATCGCCAATACCGTTGAGGCGCGCCAACTCATCCTTGATATTGAGGATGGCGTAGTTGGACAGGTAGAGCATGTCGTAGCGCTTGTCCGGCGAGGTCAAGTGCACAACCATGGTCAGGTCTGGCGAGGCTTTGTCCACCGTAATGCCGATGCGCGTCACTTCTTCCGGCAGTTTGGGCTGGGTGCGGGTCACCCGGTTTTGCACCTGCACCTGGGCGTTGTCCAGGTCCGTGCCCAGGGCAAAGGTGATGGTCAGGGTGATCTTGCCGTCAGCGGTGGACTGCGAAGACATATACAGCATGTTCTCGACACCGGTGATGGCCTGCTCCAGTGGTGCGGCCACGGTGTCACCGATCACCTTGGGGTTGGCACCGGGGAAGTTGGCGCGCACCACAACGGTAGGCGGAACCACTTCAGGGTATTCGCTGATCGGTAACTGGAACAGCGAAATGCCGCCCGCAATCAGGATAAGCAAGGAAAGCACAGCGGCGAAAATCGGCCGCTGAATAAAGAACTGGGAAAAATTCATCGGAGTTATCGTCCCTTAACCGCGAGGAGTCGCGACGCTGGCCAACTTCGGCGCGCCAGTGGCGGGCTTGATTTGTGGCAGGTTGCTGGCTTCCAGGGCTTGTCGTTGTTGTGCCAGGGCGGCGAGGGTCTGTTCGTTGGCCATCGGGATCACTTCAGGCGTTACCGGCGAGCCGGGGCGCACTTTCTGCAGGCCCTTGACGATAATGGTGTCGCCCTTGTTCAGACCGCTGCGAACAATGCGCAGGCCTTCGATTTTCGGGCCCAGGTCCACGGCGCGGTAGGTCGACTTGTTGTCGGCGTCCATCACCAGCACGAATTTCTTGCCCAAGTCGGTGCCCACGGCTTCTTCATTGATCAACACGGCGGAGTAGGTGGCGCTACCGACCAGTTTCAGGCGTGCATACAGGCCGGGGGTAAAGCTGCCGTCGGCGTTGTCGAACACGGCGCGGCCACGGATGGTGCCGGTTTGCGGGTTGACCCGGTTGTCGACGAAGTTCATCTGGCCCAGATGCGGGTTGCCGTCTTCGTTGGACAGGCCCAGGTACACCGGTGTGGTCTGGCCGCGTTGACCCTGACGGGCAAGCTGGTTGTACTTGAGGAATACGCGTTCGTCGGCATCGAAGTAGGCGTACACCTTGTCAGTGGACACCAGGCTGGTCAGCGGCGTGACATCGGCGGTGACGATGTTGCCCGCAGTGATTTCGGCACGGCTGACGCGGCCACTGATCGGTGCAGTGACGCGGGTAAAGCTCAGGTTGAGTTTGGCCAGGTCCAGTTCTGCCTGGATGGCCGCGACGCCGGCACGGGCTTGCTGGGCAGCGGTGGTGCGCGAGTCGGCCAGCTCTGCCGAAATGGCATTGCTCTGGCGCAGACGTTCGCCGCGCTGGGCTTCGTTGTCGGTACGGCTGGCATTGGCGCGGGCCTGTTGCACCTGGGCTTCAAGCTGACGCACGGTGGCCTGGAACGGGCGCGGGTCGATCTGGAACAGCAAGTCGCCCTTTTTCACCAGGGCGCCCTCGGTAAAGGCGACCTGATCAATCTGGCCCGACACGCGTGGACGAATTTCTACAGTCTCTGGAGCTTCCAGGCGACCGGTGAATTCATCCCATTCGTTGACCGGCTGTTCAAGCACCTTGGCCACACTGACTTTTGCAGCAGGAGCCGGAGCAGTCGCTTGGGGAGTTTTGCCGCATGCGCTCATCACCACAATGGCCAGGGCCGCAAGTGGGAAGCGCAAATGTTTAAGTGACTGTTCCATGAGGGGGAGTCCGCCGATCTATTGAGATGGGCGGATAATGCTGGCGCGAGTGCTGGCGCACGAATCGAACCCAGCGAAGATCAATATCATCCGGAATGATACAAAGCGTTACCAAGCTCTCTAGCCTGCGCTTTTTGTTAGGAAACTATCAATTAAATTCTGTGTTATTGCCAGCGTAGGGTGTGTTGCACGACGGGTAATAATAACCAATATGTACCACCTGCCACGCTGATTGCTTGCCTAGACTGCGTGCGTCTTTGTGTCAGTCAGGTCACGCATCCATGTCTTCCCTTCATCGATTCACACCTTTACTCACGGCCTACGATTCCCGGGGCTCAACTGTGCGCACGGTGGCATACCACCGGCAGCGTGCTGGGGACGAACCCCAGGCGCGGCTCCATGCGGTTGATGTTTCGCCACCTTGGCGGGCCGCGCTATCTGGTGGTCGGGGTGCGTAACCCGCACTGATGATGCCCTCGCGTGCAAGCCTGCAGGATGACTATTGTGCTCCGGGCCCGGGCTTGCATCGCGATGTGGTTTGTTCAGCTTGAACCAGGCTCCCAGGTGTCGTTTTCATCTTCGCTGATGCTGTACCAGGTGCAATGGGTCTGGCGGCTTAGATGCCCCCTGGCGTTGAGCTTGCTCGTCATACGGCCCAACGGGTCATAGAACAGCTGATCGCAGTAGCCATCCTTGCGCCGGGCTTCATCATCGATAAAGCGATAGTGATCGGCGAAGTAAGGCCGATAGTTTCGAATGGCCAGGCCCTTGTTGTTGTATTCGACCCTGCCGCTGACCCGCCAGCGATGTTCGCTGAACGCACGCAGGGGCTTGCCGTCACTGTCAAGGCTCAGTCGCCCCGACGGGGCAACCACATACGCTTCACCCGCCGAGGTTTTCTGCTTGGTTTGCAGCTCACGTCCAAAGCCATCGGTGAACGTCAGGCTGATCCGGATTTGCCGGTTAACGCTGTCGTCGCTCGACGGGTAGTTATCGGCTTGCAGCACAGCGGCATAGACCGGTTCGCGGCGTGCCTGGAGGATCTGTTCGTTCAGTTGGCGATTCGCCGTGATGCTCATGTCCAGTGTTGCCAGGCGCATGCGGCCGCTGGCACGAATATATCCGTCCGGAGTCAGATATCCCTGCGTTACCCATTGTGTGCCCGGGGGGGCTGCCGGGATGTGGCCCATCCAGTTGAAAGGGGCGTGGAAGCAGGCGCTGGCAGCATCGAGCAGCGCTGTTTGAGGGTTGTCGATGGCAAAAGCGGGGCTGTCATTGGCTGGGCACCTGTAGTCCGTCAGCGGGGCGAACCCTGTTGGTTTGCCATTTTCCTGGCCGTAAACACTGGTTACTTGCAACTGGCCGAATGCATCGTAGCGCGCTTGCCGAACAGTCCCCTGGGGGTCGGTGATTTCGATGGGCAACATTAACCGGTAGTCATAGACGGCTTGGGTGCTGCAACCGTCCACGGCCGTTACTGCGGCGATATGGCAACCGTAACGGTCATGGGTGAGTGTGGTCGCTGAGTGGCTTTCAGAGGCTCGCAACTGATTGGCTCGGTAGAAACCATGCACGTCGGTGTAACGGGTAAAGCCCTGTTTGAGTGACCACAGGGCTGGCGCTGCGCGGGTGTCTGTTGGCTCAGGCAGGAACAGGCTCATGGGATGGTAATGCTCCTGGACGAGGGTGCTGGCCAGGTCGAACGGGGTTCCTCCGGGCAGTGCAGGTACATCGTCGTAGGCGGCAAGTGCCTGGTCGTCGAGTTCGGCCGACTCTTTGAAGGCCGTCAGCGCCTGAAAGCTGGCCTGGCCCGCCGGTAACGGGGCGTCACTCTGCGCCAGGCAGTAATATTGCACGGACAACCCCCCCAGAGTGCGCTGTGCCTGCGGTCGCACAGGGTTGTCAGCGGTGTTACCGATTAACAGTTCATAGCTGGCCTGCGCGCTGTTGAGGGCTTCTTTTTCAAGCACCAGTGCATTGCTGCGTTGCCGGTAAGGCAGTTGCAGGCGCCAGCGTTGAGGATTGTCCAGATGAATGAACTGCGCCCGGATGTCACTGATGTAGTGCATCTGCTGGGCCGGGTCGTGGGTATCGCGCCACCAGGTCTGTTGATGGGCCTCATCGAATGGCGGCAGGTCGGATGCGCGCTTGCGCCGGGCGTAATTTATGGTTACCCCGTGTGTCAGGCTGCCATAACGATCCCGGCGCAGATTGATGATGTGCTGGCAGGCGGGGTCGGTTGCCTCGCGCTCGTAGCGGTAGACCCGTGACTCCAGGGCAAGTACCAGCAGGGATTCGGGCGCCTGCAATTGACGCAGCATATAGCGGTACTGGCTGACGGTAAAAGGCACTCGTGACGGTTCCGGGTCATCGGCCGCAAACACTTCTTCACGCAGTACCAGCCCGCTCAGTGCCAGAGCCATTCTGCGCCCGGAAGCAGGCGGTGGCAGTACGCTGTCTTGCTCCTTATCGGCTTCCAGGCGGGTCAGCAGTGTGTTGCCTGGCGCAAGGGCCAACCTGTCGCCCGCCCAGTATTGGTCCTGCGGCATATCAAGGGCTTTTCCGGTGTGAAACCAGGTCTTGCGCAGCAAGGGTGCGGTTGCTGCCTTGTCGAGTTTCTGGCCGGCAGGGCCCTCGGTGTCGGTTGCCATCAGCAAACCGAAGCCCTGGAACTTGCGTTCCAGACTGTCGTAGAAACCTTCCCTGTAAGTGAAGCGTTGGGTCAGTTGATTGCCGCTGATCTGATCCAGCTGTTGCTGCTCGCTGACCAGATGCAGCGCAAATGGCAGGCCACCGGTGCGCTGTGTCCGTTGCGGTTTTTCGTCCAGCCACTCCTGGGCACTGCTGCGGTAGGTAACCCGGCCTGAGGCTCCCATATTGTTGTCGGTACCGATCAACAAATAGGGTTTTTGCCGAACAAATTCGTATCGCCAGTGACGGGCTGAAGGGAGAAGGACGGAGAGGATCAGGCTGGTACAGCCCAGCCCTTGCAGGTCGGCCACACTGACCTGGCAAAAGCGGTCATACCTGACCCCCTCGGGCCAGGGCAGCGCTGTCGGCACGGCTTGCAGGCCGTTGCCGCAGAGGTTCATGAAAATCAGTGCCCGATCGGGCTGAAGGTAGATCAGGTCACTGGCGCCGGAGCCATCCAGATCGGCCAGCAGTACTCGCGAGGCCTCGAATTCGGCGTAGGTGAAGGGCAGGGTGGCGAATACGAACCCTTTGCCAAATCGGCCCCGGCCCAGATTTGGCCAGCACTTGATTTCATCATGACGAATGCGCACCAGGTGTTGCTGGCCACTGCCCAGCAGATCGCTGAACGCCATCAGTTCAGTTTCGCTATTGCCGGGCAGTGGCAGATCGTTATCGGGATGCGGCATGTCCGCGGCAGGGGCAAAACCCTGCGAGCCCTTGTTGCGATAGAGCCGCACACTGTTGCGGCCAATCAGCGCCAGGTCGTCAATACCGTTACCCATCAGGTCGGCGAGCTGGGCTATCGGCTGGAAGAACTCCTGCGGCAATGCTGCAAAAGGCGCGAAGTTTGCCCAGCTCCGGTCGTTTTCCAGGGTGAAAAAGCCACTCATGCCCGGCTGGGCGATGATCCACTCCAGCTGGCCGTCGCCATTGAGGTCCGCCAGGGACTGGTACAGCGCACCGGTCTGCTGTGCCACCGGGATACGCTCCAGCATTTGCAGCGGGCCATAGGCGACGTCATCAGGCTCGACCGGGTTGGCAGCCCGGACGGGTTCGCGGTAGTACCAGCTTTTGTCAGAGCGCCAGAGCACTCCCGGCAAGCCGTCGTTGTAGAGGTCAACCAGTTGATAGCGCTGGTTGTCGTTGATACCGTCCAAAGCGTCAAAGCGTTGATAGCCTGAAGGCATGCCAGTTAACTGGAAGTCGCTGTAAGTCAGCTCCAGGGGCGGCCAGTGGCAGATCTTTGCGCTGGCATCGCAGGCCTGGCTGTGCAGGGCCTGCAACAGGCTGCCTGCGGTTGCGGTGGTCATGTACTCCAGCAGCAGCCGGCGGGTCAACACCGGTTCGCGGCCCATTGCAGGCTCTTCAGGAAAGTAGTGGAACATCAGGACTTGCCGGCAAAGACGCCGGCTCGCCAGTTCAAAGCCATAGGCATAGTTACACATTGGATCACTGCGTTCCGGCCATGGTTGTTGCACCCCATAGGAAGGGAGGCGAGTCAGATCAGTTGTGCGTTCGCCGTAGTCAAAGAGCAATTCAAAATGCCATTGTTTTTGCGCCGGTGTTTCAACTGTCCACAGTTCCAGATGCTCCCTGGGCATAATATTGGCGTAGCAGATACGGGCAAGGTAGCGCTGGGCGCTGTAGTCTCGAGGGCCACTGCCCCGGGTGTCAGCCTTGTACTGATAGTGGATCTGCTCGCCGTGGGGGTTGAGGCTTTCCTCAAGCAGCCATTGGGCAACATGGGCAGGCGCCTGCGGATCGGCGATGCGGGCCGCGTGCGTTTTGCCAAACAGGTACAGGTTGCCGTCTGCGCCCTGGACCAGCCAGAACCCTGCGGGGTCCGACGTCGATGACCAGTGCTCAATGCGATCGAAAGTGGTTTCGTGGCGTGGCAGGTAGCGCACCACAGTGTAGGTGGTGTTCAGTTGAAGCCCGTTGAAACGGCTGCTGGAACGGGTTTTCAGCATGCCTTGGGCTGTCCGTTCGGGGAGCAGTTCCGTACCTGCCGGACCGATAAATACATCCTCACTGTCATAGGCGGGTACGCCCTTGAGCGTGCTGCGTGCAATCGAGCCAGCAAAAGCTGCCCAACCGGTTCCGAACGGGCCATTACCCAGGGCACTGTTGTAAGTCAGGCTGATGGCCGGGTCGAAACCCCGGCCCGGCGACAGTGGCAGGGGAACCTCGAACGAGGCCGCACCGGTCATACCGACGGCTCCCCATGTGGTGCCGATACTTTGTATTGCGCCTCCGCCCTTGGGCAAGGACGGTGTTTGCACCTCGCCTGTGCCGTGTTGTCGGGTCGTCATCCCTGACCTCCTGCGCTTCTCGCGGTGTAGCGCACATGCACGATGATGTCGCTGAGGGAATTGAGCATGGATGACTGGGCTGCAGGGTTGGGAAACGCCAGTCGCCATTTGGACACTGCCCCGGTGTACTCGAAGGGCAGATAGCGTTCGTCATTGTCGAAGTTGAGGGTGAACAGGCCGCTGTCATTGAGCCCTGTGGACAGTGCGACCTGCTCCCTGACCCGCATGTTGTCGAGCATATCGTCGTCTTTTGCAGACAGGTGGGTTCGGTTCCAGGTCTGGGTCAGGGTCGCGCAAATGTCTTCATAAGGTCCGAGCGTGGCAGGCAGCGAGACGCTGACGCTTTTTATCCGGCGCAGGTAATGACCGGGGTAGTCGTCGTCGAACAGCGCCTTGCTCAACTCAAAATCCACGGTGCCATTGACGATCATTTCGTGCTTCAGCGACGCCCAGTCCTTGTTCAGCGTGGGCACCCGATCCTTGCCATGCAACAGGCGCAAGGACAGGGTTTTGCTGATTTCCAGTTCACGCTGGTTACGTTGCATATAGGCAGTATTCATGTTCTGCAGGTCGAGCTTGAGCGACTCGCCTGCGGTCAGCCCCTTGAATTGATTGTGCCAGTGGCTGCTTTGGATAAAACGGGTGTTCCAGTCCGCACGTTCAAATTGCCAGCATGCCTGTGCGCTCAAGCACAACGAATGGGCTGCGTCGTAGGCCTGATAGTAGAAAGAAGCCAGATGACTATTGAGCCACTGATACAACTGTGCGCTGGAAAAATGCTTGCTGAGCACCTCGTAGGTGAATCTGGCCTGCTCCATAGCTGTTTCCGTGTGTCTGAGTTGCAAGCGCAGCACCGTGTTCTGCTGTTCGTGGGCCTGCAGTTGCAAGTCGGCCTGAATGAGCTCCTGACGGCACTGCTCCAGGGCCTGGGACCACTCCTGGACGCGGCGGTTGAACAGCGCTGTACGATCCAGATGACCGGCATTGGCGCGTTTTTCATTAGCCATATTTCGGGCCGCAGCCTGAATCGCATAAAAGGCGCCTTCATAGCGCATCCCGCCGTTGGAAGTGCCGAAAATATTGGGTGCCAGCATCGCCAGCCCTGCAGCAGCCTCGGCTACGGATGCTTTGGTTTCCCACTGTGCGCTTTCAAGATATTGCTGGCTGGCCTGTGCTTCGGCTGGAGAGATACCTTCATTGAGCAGTTTTTCAAAATACTGCTGGCGGCTTACCAGTACCTGGCGACCGGCCAGCAGCGCCTCGCGGTTGGCCTCGTCAGCCCGCATGCCCTGGCGTTGTTGATCGACGGCGATTCTGGCGAGGTCCCAGGCATGTTGTTGCTGTAACTGAAGGTGCTCGTTCTGCTCTTTGCGCTCGAACAGCACAAGCAGGGTATTACCGAGCTGGATGACATTCTCGACCAGGGTCGCGGCATGGGCATGGACAACCTGGTAGCGATAATGGCCGATTTCCCTGGTTTGTTGGCGGGTCGCAGACAATGGGTCAGAGCTGGCATTGTGGGCGTAGTGGCTCAACAGCAGGTGCGGAGCCAGCGCGGGTGCGAACAGTGCCTGTTGCAAGGGTTTTGCGCTGATACTGAGGTGATGTCGAAGGTTGTAGAGGCGACTTTCAAGTTTGTCCCAGCGTGACACCAGGTCCGGATTCAGGGGCAGGTACAGGGTGCTCTGGCTTGATGCACCCAGATCCTGCAGGGTTATGGGTTGCCAGGGATCGGCTCGGCTGATTTGCGGCCTTGGCCCCAGCAGGCTACTGGCCCGAACGTACCAGAGCTTGGCCTCTGCCAGGCTATCGGCACTGGCTTGACGATAAGCGGCATCGCCGCGATTGAGCAGGATGTCCAGGTACAACATATACAACGCTTGGCGGAAACAGGACGGGCTACTGAGGGCTATCTGATGCGGATCGTCCGGGTTGTCCTGCTGGTAGCCCGGCTCTGATTTGTCCTGGGTCAGGGCGGGCACTTTCCAATATCTTGAGTGTTGCTGCGGTTCAGTTGCCCTGCTTTCTGGATCGAAGATGTATTTGAGCCAGGATTGGGCCTCGGCATAACGCTGCTCCATGTTCAATCGGCAGGCCACCAGCCAAGGAAGGAAGAGGAACAACTCCCGGAAATACTTGCCATGGGCGCCATGAAAATCCAGGGAGTGGGGCGTGGCATTGCTGGTAAGCGCCGGTTCGTGCGATTGATTTGTGGCTATCGTAAACAGCCGGTCGAGACTGACATTGGCGGCGGCGCTCAGGTGTCTGCCAATAGTGGTGTTCATGTGGATCGGCGCACGAAGGGTTCTCGGTGAAGCCACATCGCTGTACTTGAGAAGGGAGCCGCTGAAGTCGATAAACTCGGCTGTTCCTTCAGGCTGCGCCGGGCTGCGTGAGATTCTGGGCGCCAGAGGTGTAATGGGGGTGGCGTTATTGGGGTCCAGTTTCAGTCTCAGTGACTTCAGTGCATAACCTCGCAGGCTGCGGCTGTTATGGCGTGTGTCCGTGTCGTAAATCAATACTCCGTGAAGGATCGTGATTGGCCGGGTACCCGTGCTTGCAATGCTGCTCACTTCCTCTTCAGGCCGTAGCGTTTCAGGATTGAGTTGAATATGGGCGCTGAACAGATGGGCCGGGGTCAGGCTTGTAAATACGCCGTTGAGTGCGCGGCGGGAGGTATTGGGTTCACCGACGATATAGCTGTTGTTGCGATGGATGTTGTAAGGGTGCGGTGTGTTTTCGTCCCGTGGAGTCATGATCACGGGCTTGTAGTGGCGGGTATATAACGTGGCAATGACACTATCAAATAACCAGTCGTTCTGACTGTTCACTTGCTCATTGAGTGTGGCGTAAAAATGAAGAGTAATGCGGTGGTCGGAATGAGCGTTTTCAAACAAGGTATTGAAAGCGTCGTATTCGATGTATCTGCCTTCCAGCGAAACGTTCCAGTCTTTGCGTACGGCACTTAACCTTTGCGGTTTTACGACGCTGAGGGCGTCGTCGGGAAATTCATATATCAGGCTGGAATAGGTAACGCCGGTTTTGTGACTGGTCATTGAGACCGATACCCAGCTGCAGGGTGGGATCAGTTCGGTCTTGAGAGTCAGCAGCGAGCTATGTTCCAGCTTGAGTTTGCCGCTGCTACCGGGAAGCGGGCGCAGAAGGGCAAGATGAAGAGTAAGTTCGGCCCGGTTGGTACTCGCCCTGAAGGTTACCGACTGCTGTTCGGGGAATGCTTTTTCAAGCCTGGCGTTGACTTCCAGCGCACAGGATGTGGTGTTGAAGACAATATCGCTGTGGTAGTGCTGGTCACTTATATAAGCCTGTTTGTTCTCGAAGTTCCATCCTGTAAATGCCGGGGTCGGGGTACTGCTGACGATGTCTGTTATTGCGACGGTTTCGCTGGTCGGGGCGTGGAAATTGAAATTTCGCGAATTGTTGTAGATGAACAGGGATAAATAACGTTTCGCCAGTTTTTCGTGTTCAGCGTTGGGTTTAAGGTCTGCCACTGTGCCCCTTGAGAATAACCGCTCACTGCTGAAGTCCTGGTCGAGTCTCACGGCCTGGAAAAAGTCGCTGCGGGTGTGATCCCTGCCGGCGACGGGCTTTTGCGGAGCATGGGCGTTCAGCCCTAAAAACAAGGATGCCGGGCTAGTACTGGTGTCCAGCACTGCCACTGTTTCAGTCGCCTGCATCAAGGCGTTCTGGTCCAGTTTGTTAAGCTCTTTCATCACGCAGTATTCATCACTGCACACCCGTGGCACGCTCCAGCTGCCATCGTATTTCATGTAGGAGAAGTAAAGGCGGAACTGAATGAAACGACTTTTCAGGTAGTTTTCCAGGCGTGCTTTATAGTTTTTTTCCGATTCGTCAGGCTCTGACCAGAAATAATCAGCGCTGTAACTGGCCGCTGCCGGGGATATGCATTGAGCCCAGACAACAAACAGGCGGTTGTTAAAGCAAATCGGACGGACGCTGTGCTCCGGGATGTTTTCCGAGGCAGGCAGAGGTATTTTTTTCCAGTCAGACCAGGCGCCGGGCTGTGGTGCGTCCTGCTTGAGGGCAGGGGCACCCCCTGTGGCGGGATGCAAGTAGCGCCTGGACATATCCAGCGAGCGCCAGTAGTAAGTGTTCTCGACAGTTGATCGGGCAACAAAGTAGTAAGTGCTCTCGGCGAACCTGTCTTTTTCACCATCAATGTAACCATTCAGGGTCTTGAGGCTGCAGATCTCTTCAAATCGGGCCAAGTAGCGTTGAATGGCAGGCAGTATATTGTCCGAGTTAATTCGACATTGATTTATGTCGTTCTCAAGCTGCTGGAAACTTTCGGTTTTATCACGGCGTAACATCGGGTTCAGATAGTTGGCCGGAAAGCTGCGTAACTGTTGAATCGCACGCCAAACCGAATAGGCATGCAGATTGTTGCGCCAGGTGTTTTGTTGTTTGGTTGTCATGCCAAGTTTGTCGTAGCCAGGCTCCAGCCCCACTGAAATGGCGTTGATATATTGCTGCAGGCTGGCAATGGCGCTGGCCACACGACTGGTAGGCACTGCCTGACTGACTTGCACATCCAGCAGCCAGTAGGTGTACAGGTCGTTGGCGTTGTTGATTGTGTGCTTGCGAGCCGGGGTTTGCAGGGTGGTGTCTTCAGGCAGCACGTAGGTGAGGTAGAACGCGAGCAAGGCATCGCGCAGCTGCTCATTGAGTTGCCGGTGGCGTTGGTCAGACATGGACATTCCTCGGAAAGATGTATGAGCGTTGCGCTCATGGGGCGGTGGCGAAGACGGCGCTGCCGACCTGCTGCCAGTCATCGGAACTGAAGGTGGCGGTCAAGCCTGTCGCCATCAGCAACATGCTTGCCGAAAGACCTGTCTGCCTGGCGGTCTCATGGCAGCGCATTAGCCAGTCCAGTTCAGTCATCGAGCGCACGCGTTTTTCCAGCAGGGGCTTTATCAATACCTCTATCTCGCTGGCGTTCCACCCCAGCATCTGGGCCAGCAATTCGCTGGTTTGCGAGTTCAGATCGGTTTGTTCGCCGTTCTGTTTTTGAGGGTTGGCCTGGTTCAGATAATTGAGCAGTGTGGCGTGGTTAATCCCGTAAACGTCGCTGAAATGACTGAACCTCTGGAACAGATACAGGGTGCTCAGGGTTAACTTGAGGGTTGAATGTGCCGATTGCTCGGACTCCAGCCAACCGGGGTCAAGCAGAAAAGCCTGCAGGGCTTCACGGCTGATGGGCAGTTGCAGCTCGGTTTCTGCATGGGGAAAGAACAGCAGCAGGTGTTTGAGGGATTCATTGGGTTTATCACTGCCAAGGGCACTGGCGAAAATACGCGAAGCTTGCCTGAAGGCCTGTTTCATCAGCTCGGGGGCCTCGCTGGCCAGGGAGGTATCCTTGAGTAATTGATCTATTTCTTTCTTGAAAGGATGCAATTGTGAGTAGGCTGCGGACAGCTGCGTATTGAGTATCTGCTTGACCCGGGCCTTGAGTGCCTGGTTGCGCCCCGCATCGGGGCTCAGGTTGACGTATTTGTCGACCATGTAGGCCACGCCTTTTTCCAGGCTGTCCGCTTTGGGTTGCGCGGGCAGCATGGACTGGACCCGGAGCAGTCCTTTGGCCAGCAGCACATTCCAGGTGTAGGCAAGGGGTTTGCTACCGGCTTCCGGTTGCGGCAAGTCCAGCTCATCGAGTGTGGATTGCGCCAGCAGATATTGGGGCATGCGTTGCAACACCGCCTCGACCTGCGTGAGCCGCTGCTGTACGGAGGAGGGCAGCAACGTGCTCTCCAGTAACAATTGCTGGCGTAACTGTTGAACGCTTTTACCGCTGTCATTGAGCCAGCTAACCGCCCAGTCCAGTTGCATCAACACATCGAGAAAGTCCGCTGGCGAGTTGCTGCCTGACTGACGCAAGCCCGGCTTGACCAGTTGCTGGTGGTAGGTTTTGCCCCCCAGCAACTGGCACAGATGATCGCAGTCCAGGACTGACAGTCCGAACATTGCGGGTAATGTGGCCTGTCGGTAAAAGCTGGAAAACGTCTCGATATTCCGGCGAGGCGTGGCGAAATATTGCTTGGTACGGGTTTTCAGCAACCCCAGGGACTGTGGTGTGTCTTCGAGGCCCAGAGCGCCACAGGCCCGATACAGAACCCCTTGTGTCGTACCGAGATCCAGCGGCTGGTTGTCGAGAGTCAGGGGGGAGTTGAGCCAGTGCGGCGGGTTGAATACCTGGTCGAATAGCGATGGGTGTTGCCCGACCCCATGAACGGGCATGTGGTAAAGCCATGCCGAAAATGTTCCGGGTGTCAGGCCATAGCGTTGGTTCAGGTAGCGAAAGACACCCATTGCACGCAGGCTGTTGTCGTTGATGGCAAGGTGTTCAGGGCTGCTGCCTTCACAACCGGCGATGCTATAGAGCAAGGTATCCAGATCTGCGAAAGGCATATCGAGCCAGCGTTGCAGGCGGATCATCCGTTGCAAACGGTCATGACGCTGTGGAGTTGTGTTTTGCAGGTGGTTTTTTTTTGATGAGTCGATGCTCAGGCCCAGTTTCTTTTGCCCTGTTCTGTAGGGGCCATTGATAAAGCGAGCGCCTGCAGTGTGATCCCGGGTAATCTGATCTGCCGTCTGCACGACGTTACCAGACAAGCGCGGCTGATAGCTGGCGTGGGCAAGCAGTTCATGGAACTGCTCGGTGCTCAGGCCGGTGTGCTGCATGAACCGTTGTTGGTCAGTGATGGGCTGGCTGTGGCCATAGTGTTTTTTGTAAAAGGTGTCTGTGCCCTGTTCTTCAAAGTCCTCGGTCAACAGGTTTTGCTGTGCAGGGCTGAGCAGGGTGAGCAGACGCTGCGCCTCATAGGCTTGCTGCTGCACCGTGCCGTACTTGTTCTCCGGCTGCTGGTCATAGGGCAGTTTCAGGCTGATGCGATAATTCAATGCACCAAGCCCCGGCTTGTTGCCCGCAAGCCCCAGCACGCATTGCTGATGGGCCAGGTCGAAAGGCAATTCAAAGGGGTAGCGTAATTCGGCCAGCACCTGATGCACCGTGCGTCCGCCATAAATGTCGCGATGCGTGTCCAGGTAGGTTTTGACCGGTGCGTTCAGGGCCTCGTTGACCAGCGTCAGCAGTGGCAACTGACGGGAAGTGTTTTCAGCATTGATCACCAGTTCCTTGAGCGCAGGTACACGTTGGGCGAGGGTGATTTTGTCTTGAGTGCCTTTGCCGGTTTGCTCCACTTCCAGGGCAAACCGGTAGAGCGCCTGCAGATACGCCGCGGGCGAGTCGACTGCGGCGAGGGAAGTCGGTGAGCAAAAGGTATCCCAGTCGTCTTTGAACAGGGCTGACCAGGTGGGGCCCGAGTCGGGAGAGGCGGTGTCCGTTGGCATGGTAAATCTCCTGTGCGCGCAGTGGGTGATCCACTGCGCGTGCAGAAAATTAGCATTGCCATACCTGGCGTCTCGGCCAGCTGAAAGCACCGAGAAGCTTGGGAATTGTCGCTGAATGACAAGCGTTCGTGTGTTCCGGACGCAGGCCTTTTATGCAAGAGGGTGAAGGCAGGAGGCTACATGCCCCCTGCAATGCAGCATGATCAGAAGTTGATCGAGGCACTCAACCTTGCCGTCAGCGGCGCGCCCTGGAAGACATAGTTATCGCCCATGTATTCGCCCACATCGCGCCAGTAGCGCTTGTCGAACAGGTTATCGACGGTCAGGCGAAACACCGTGTCGTAACCTTCGATTCGGGTGCTGTAGCGGCTGCCGATATTGAAGATGGCGTACGCGTCGGCCTGTACCGTACCCACCTGGCTGGCGTATTTTTTGCCGCTGTACTGCACGCCGCCCAGCAGGGCCAGGCCGTCGATCCAGGGCAGGGCGTAGTCGCCGTAGAGGCTGGCGCGCAGGGTGGGTACGTTGATGGTCTGGTGGCCTTCATATTCGGGCGTGCCGCTGCCGCTGACCCGGGAGCGGATCGCCGCGACGCTGGCCGCAATCTGCAGGCGCTCGGTGGCCCGACCGTTGGCCGCCAGCTCAATGCCGGTGTTTTTCTGCTGGCCCTGTTGGACGTAAGTGAACTCGCCATTTTCGGGGCGAGCATACTGGTACGCCTGGCGGATCTGGAACAGTGTGGCGCTCAGGCTCATGCGCTGCCAGTCGTATTTGATCCCGGCCTCTATTTGGCGCGACACGGTGGGCGGCAGGATGTCAAAGGCATTGCTGGCAAACCACGGCGCTGTGCCACCCAGGGACAGGCCCTTGCTGTAGCGCGTATACAACGTCATGTTTTGCACCGGTTTGTAGATCAGCGCGGCCTGGGGCAGGAATTCATAGCGTTGGGTGTGGCGGGTGGTGTCGCCCTGATCGTCGAAGGTCTTTTCATCCAGACGCACTTCGCGCCCGCCGATCATGGTCTGCCATTGCTCGTTGAAGCTGATCAGATCATTGAAAAACACCCCGTACTGGCGGCTGTCCAGGCGGCGATGGCTGTCGTTGAGGGCGCCGTTGTAGCGCTCGAGGTTTTCAGGCTCGCTGTCGATATTGCCACTGCCGAGCCAATGGTTGATGGCTTCACGATTATTCACCACGCGCCGGAATGCACTGCTGCCCACGGTCAGCTCATGACCGATTGCGCCGGTATGGAAGCGACCGCTGAGCGCTGCCTGCACCTCATCATTGCGCCGGGTATCGTCAGGGCTGCGGAAGTCATAGATGTCGTAGCCGCCCTCGGGGGTGAAGTAGTTGCCGACATTGGGTGTAACGCAGCCGACAGTACAACCGCCCCAGGCAAACGAGCTGTAGTCGTCGATCACCACCTTGCTGCGTGAGGCGCTCAGACTGCCTTTCCAGCTGTCGTTGAAGCGGTATTCGAAGTTGCCGTTGATATTCAGAGAATCAATGGTCACAGGTTTCGAGCCGCTCTGGTGCGCCAGCAGCTTTTTCGGCGAGGCGTGATGCGGCAGTTCGCTGCCGCCGAGCAACTGATAGCCCGGCACCGAACGCTGCTCCTTGTTCTGATACTCCACGTCCAGTTGCAGCAGGGCATCGGGGTTGATGTTCCAGTCGAACGCCACAGAGGCGAAGTCACGCTGGCCGTTGGCGTGATCGACATAAGAGTGAATATCTTCATGGGCAACGTTGGCACGCAGGCCGAACTGCTGTTCGCTGCCGAACCAGCCCCCCACATCGGTGGCGATGTAACCGCTGCCGCGATCGTCGGTAGACACCGTTACAGAGCGCACATCGGCTGCCCGCTTGGTCACATAGTTGACCGCACCACCGGGCTCGGAAACGCCGCTTTGCAGGCCTGAAAGCCCCTTGAGCAGCTCTACCTGCTGCTTGTTTTCCAGCCCGACATTTTGCTCGCCGGTGATGGTGCGGCCATTGATCTTGTAGCTGCTGGCCGAGTTCAGCGAAAAGCCGCGCACTACAAAATTCTCGTAGTAGCCGACGGGCGCGTAGCTTTCGCCGACCGATGCGTCGTTTTTCAGCACATCGCTGAGCAGGCGGGCTTGCTGGTCTTCAATCAGGGCATCGGTAAACACCGCAATGGCGGCCGGCGTATCGAGCAAGGGCGCCGCGTCGAAACCACCGACCCAGGCGTTGTCGGCCTGATAATCGCCGTTGTCCGTGGCCGTCACCGACGTAGCCGGCAGTTCGGTCCCGGCTGCATGTGCCGCAGGCATGGCGCTGCCCAGCAGCAGGCCGAGGCTGAGCAAACTGAGAGAGAATCGCGGGGCGGACTCTCCCTGGCTGAAAGTCCGGTAAAGCATGTTCATGCACAGCTCCTGAACGGTGGGCAGGCTTGAGACCCGAGCCTGTTTCTCAAGCGCGCCATCATACAGTCGCAAGCCGGGTTGCGCTTGGCGCTTCGCCATCAGGGAGCCTGCCATGACGGCCTGTCAGGGCCTGGCCCGACGGTTTTTTTGCGCAGTCGTTACAGCCTGTTGCTAAAGGCAATCCTTGATTTAGACGTGTTGCATGGGTTATAGCTAAAAAGGTCAGTCGTAGTATTACAGGAAATTAAAACGCCCTTATGGATGGAATCACACGTATCAATCGCCAGTTGGGCTCACACTTCGCATCCCTGATTGCAAGCTGTGGGCCTCACGTCAAATGCTGCATCAGTGCAGTCACAGGGTTTGTTTCCCGCTTTCTCGCAAACTTCGCTATCCCCCACCTGAGACCCTGCTTCTCGGGCAGCTGCGCCAACTGGCGCCATTGTTACGTCCCTCCGCCTGATTATTTCTGACCGCCAGCCGTTCCGGTGCACTCACGCCCCGCTGTCAATGGTGCGTTCTGCTGCCCGGGATTTGTATTTGAAACCACGTTTTTGATCCAAAGCGTTTCCGCGGGCAGCCAATAATTGCTCGCGCTACAAGGAGCTGTGTTGATGATTTATTTTCAGGGTAAAAGAATTTTCAGTGCCATCTTCGATATGGACGGCACCATGTTCGACACCGAGCGCTTGCGCTTCAAAACGCTCAAGCAGGCCGCCGAGGAGATTTACGGCACGCCACTGAGTGAAGAAACACTGATCGGCTCATTAGGCCTGAGTGCCAAAAAAGCTGAGGCCCTGGCCAGGGCCAACCACGGCGAAGACTTCCCCTATGCCCAGGTTCGCCAGCGTGCCGACGAGCTGGAGCTGGCCCATGTGCGTGACCACGGCGTGCCGATCAAGGATGGCCTGCTGGAAGTGCTGGAGCGCTTGCGCAAATACGGCCTGACCATGGCGGTGGCTACGTCGAGCCGTCGCGCCATCGCCGAGGAATACCTGATCAATGCCAATGTGCTGAAGTATTTCGACGTTACCGTGTGCGGTGATGAGGTGACCCAGGGCAAGCCCCACCCGGAGATTTTCCTCAAGGCGGCTAGCGCGCTCAATTGTCTGCCAGAGCATTGCCTTATGCTGGAGGACTCGCAAAACGGTCTGTTGTCGGCCATTCGTGCCGACGGCCAGCCGATCCTGATTGAGGATATCAAGCCGCCAGCGCCTGAAGTCGCGGACTGCGCCCTCAAGGCCTACACCAGCATGCACGGTTTTTTGGGTGACTTGAACGAGTGCATGCCCGATCTCGGTCCTCCCGCGCTGACCGACAGTTTCCCGCCCACCCTCAATCAGTTCAGTGCCGGTATTCATGGTTTTGGCGCAATGGGCGGCGGTTACCTGACGCAGATTTTCTCGCACTGGGACGGCTACACCCGACCCTGCGAGATCATCGCCGCCACCCGCTCACGCATGCTGCGCGAGACCATCCAGGCGTTTGGCCGCTTCAGTGTGCGCTACAGCGCCACGTCCTTCGATCAGACCATCGATAACCTGCGCATGATCGACATGGACGACGCCGAAGCAGTGATCCGCATGTATGACGTGGCGGAAATCATCGGCCTGAGCCTGCCTGAAACGGCAATTCGCAAGCAGGCCGGGGTGATTGCCCGGGGCCTGGTGCGCCGCTACGAGCGCCGGGGGCGTGAGCTGACCATTTTGATTGTGCTGAACAAGGTCGGCGGTGCGGACTTTGTGCGTCGCCATGTGCAGGCGCAACTGGAGTTGCTGGTGTCTGCCGAGCTGTGTCGCAAAATTCTGGATAACACCCACTTTGTAGAAACGGTGGTCAGCCGCATCGTCTCAAAGTTGTCCAACGAAGCGCTGGTGCGCCAGTTGCGGATCAAGTCGAAGATGTTCCAGAACAGCCTCGATGACGAGCCTGACGCACCTCGCGCCGCACCGCGCACTCCGGTGCCTGAGTACGAGCGCCTGATCAGCCGCTTTCGACCTTTTACCCAGTCCAGCAACGCCTTGAGCCAACTGCATCTGATCCTGTTCAACAGCGAGCCGGACATGCCCCTGTACGCCCAGCGCTGCAGCAATCTGCTTGAGCGCTTGCGCCAGGTGAAGACGGTAGACGACATCACCCAGCCACAAGTCATCAAGAACCTGCTGTGGAATGGCCCGCACGCGATCATTGCCTGGTATGCGAGCCTGCTGGGTTACTCCTGGCTGGGGCAGGGCATGGGCGACCCGCGCGTCAGTGAGCTGGCGCAGCGCTTGATCGGTGAGGCAGTCGGCCCGGCACTGGTGGCCGAAAACCCGCAGATGGCAGATGCCGTGGCAGCATTTTCAGCCACCTTTCTGGAGCGCTGCAATACCTCCTTCAAGGACCCCTGTGCCCGTGTCGGACGTGATCCACTACGCAAACTGCAACGTAACGAACGGATCTTTCGCAGTATCGATCTGGCCAGAAAGCACGGGATTGACAGCAGTGCCCTGCAGTTCGGCGCGGCGCTGGCGTTGCACTATGCGCTGCGCAGCACTGACAGCAAGGATCTGGAGTGCCAGCAGATGCGTAGTCTGTATCAGGACAATGGCAGCATCGAGGCGGTCCTGACGTTTACCGGCAGCTATAACGGCCAGCCGTATCCGGGGTTGGACCCGGTCACGGATGCGGCGTTGATTGAGGCAATTGCCGGGTATTTTCATGGCCCGCTCTGTGCTGAATTCGTCATGCCCACGGCCTGAACCGATCAAGCCGTGAGCCTGAGGATGGTCCAGTCTGAAAGGTCTGTTCAAGGAGCTGACCATGAAACGACTGACCCTGGCCCAGGCTTACGAGCTTGCCGAATCGATCCTGTTGCATAACGGTTTCAACCAGGCCCATGCCCGCGCGGTGAGCGCCACGGTGCTGGCCGGGGAGCGCGATGGTTGCGCGTCCCACGGTCTGTACCGGGTATTGGGCTGTGTCAATTCACTGCGCGCGGGCAAGGTCTCGGCCGATGCCGCGCCGCGGGTGATCGACCAGGCGCCGTCGATAGTGCGGGTGGATGCAGCCGGCGGGTTTTCCCAGTTGGCGTTCCAGGCGGGTTTGCCGCTGTTACAGGAAAAAACCCGGGCCAACGGCATTGCAGCCCTGGCGATCAATCGTTGTGTGCATTTTTCCGCACTCTGGGTGGAAATCGAGCAGTTGACCGCGGCGGGGCTGGTAGCGCTGGCCTGTAACCCGAGCCATGCCTGGGTGGCCCCGGCGGGCGGCTGCCAGCCGGTGTTCGGTACCAACCCCATTGCCTTTGGCTGGCCACGGGCGGGGCGTGCCCCGTTTGTCTTTGACTTTGCCACCAGTGCCATTGCCCGTGGCGACATCGAGTTGCATCGTCGGGCTGGCAAGGCTATTCCTGAGGGCTGGGGGGTTGACGCTCAAGGACTGCCGAGCACCGATGCCAATGTGGTGCTTGATACCGGCGCGATGCTGACCTTTGGCGGGCATAAAGGCTCGGCACTGGCGGCAATGGTGGAGTTGATTGCCGGGCCCCTGATTGGCGATTTGACCAGCGCCGAGTCCCTGGCTTACGACGCGGGGAGCAAGTCATCGCCTTATCATGGCGAGTTGATTATCGCGTTTGATCCGCAGCGCTTTCTGGGTGCGGCAACCGAAGAGCATCTGGCTCGGGCCGAGGGTTTGTTTGCCGGGATCGAAGGGCAGGGCGCGCGCTTGCCGTCGCAACGCCGGTATGAGGCGCGGGCGCGCAGCGAGGCGGAGGGGGTGCAGATTCCGTTAGCCTTGTTCAATGACCTGCAGGCGCTGCTGAAGGGATAGATTTGCCGGGGTGGCGCTTGTTGTGGGAGCGGGCAAGCCCGCTGCCACAAGGGGGGAGGCGGCAACAGAGTATCTACAGTAAGCCGTTGATCAAAGGCCGACATCAGGTAAGTGCGGGCGGTTTGCCAGAGCCTTGGCCATGATCCGTTCGACAAATTCACGATCTTCCCGTGGCAGGGCCAGGCGCGGGGGACGGGTCAAGGCGCTGCCGCGACCGGCAATGGCTTCGCATAGCTTGATGCACTGCACCAGGTCGGCACGGGCGTCCAGATGCAGGATCGGCATCAACCATTCATAGATCGGCATGGCTTCGGCGAAACGTCCGGCCCTGGCCAGGCGGAAGATGGTTTCGCCTTCCCTGGGGAACACATTGGACATGCCCGAAACCCAGCCTTCGGCACCCACGGCAAGGCTCTCCAGCACCACGTCGTCGAGGCCGGCAAACAGCACGAAACGGTCGCCTACTTCATTGCGGATATCGATAAAGCGGCGGGTGTCGCCCGAGGAGTCCTTGAAGCACACCACGTTGTCGCAATCGGCCAGAGAAATCAGGATGTCGGGGGTGACATCGTTTTTGTAGATGGGCGGGTTGTTATAGACCATCAGTGGCACGTCGGCGTGCTTGGCTACATAGCGGTAGTGTTCGGCGGTTTCGAAAGGCTTGGAACCGTAGACCAGCGCGGGCATCAGCATCACCCCATCGACGCCGACCTTGCGCACGGCATTGGCCACCTTGGCGGCTTGCACGCTGGTGAACTCGGCCACGCCGCAGATGACCGGCACCCGGCCGCCGGAGGCTGCCACAGCGACTTCGGTCACAGCGATTTTTTCTTCGGCGGTCAGGGAGGTGTTTTCCCCCACCGAGCCACAGACCACCAGGCCCGACACGCCGTCACGGATGACGTTGGAAATCACCTGGTGGGTCTTGTCCAGGTTGATGCTGAAGTCATCGTTGAATTGAGTGGTCACCGCAGGGAAGACGCCACTCCAGTTGATGCGCTTGCTCATGTTTGTTGCCTCCGGTCGCTAGGATGGTATTTCGTATACGTTTAGTTACGGTTTCATGTAGATACTCTGTTGCAGGTCAAGCCCTACTGTGGGAGCGGGGGGGCGCGCGCCCCCCCCCAAACCACCGGCGCCGGGAGCCCCCGCGATACTGTTTTATTTTATAAAACAAACC
>NZ_JASJWL010000043.1:0-40690 GCF_035019225.1 Pseudomonas sp. CCC4.1
TGGGCAAGGTGCGCAACCTGAGCCGTATGCTGCAACGCCTGCAAGGGGCCAAGACCCTCACCGCACTGTATGAAATCTGCGTGCGCGAGATCCAGGCACTGACGGGCTACGACCGGGTTCTGATCTACCGTTTTCAGGATGAAGGCCACGGCCAGGTCATCGCGGAAGCCTCCTCGCCAGAGATGGAATTGTTCAACGGCATGTTTTTCCCTGCCTCCGACATCCCTGAACAAGCCCGCGAGCTGTACCGCACCCACTGGCTGCGCATTATTCCGAACGCCGATTACCAACCTGTGCCGCTGATTCCCACATTGCGCCCGGACACCGGCGAGGCACTGGATCTGAGCGGGGCCGTATTGCGCAGCGTTTCTCCGATTCACTGCCAGTACATGAAGAACATGGGCGTGCTGTCGTCCATGAGCATCTCGCTGATGGATGGCGAGCGCCTGTGGGGACTCATCAGTTGCGGGCATCGCCAGACGCTGCATGTCCCCCATGAACTGCGCATGGCCTGCCAGACCATCGGTCAGGTGCTGTCCCTGCAGATCAGCGCCCTGCAAACCCTGGAAATCAGCCGTCAGCGCGAAGCCAAGATGGATGCCCTGGTGCGCCTCAACGCCGCCATGGTGCAAAGCACCGCAGCCGTGCTTGAAGGCCTGGCACAAATGCCCGAAGCCTTGATGGATCTGACTGGCGCCAGCGGTGTGGCGATTCTGGAAGACAAGGTGCTGCACCGTTATGGTCAGTGCCCCTCCCCGGAAGACACTCGCGCGCTGTACCAATGGTTCAAGGACAGCGGCCAGCCAGTCTTCTCCAGCCACAACCTCAGCACCCTGCACGCCCCGGCAGCACAGTACAAGGACATCGCCAGCGGCCTGCTGGCCATGACCCTGCCCAAGCCCGTGGACAACGCCGTGCTGTGGTTTCGCCGCGAAGTCAAAGAAAGCATCCAGTGGAGCGGCGACCCCAATAAACCGCTGAACCTGGAAGCCGGCAGCAACGGCCTGCGCCTGAGCCCGCGCACCTCGTTCGAAATCTGGAAAGTCGAGATGGACGGCATCTCCAGCAAATGGAGCCACGGCGATCTGTTTGCTGCCAATGACCTGCGCCGCTCGGCCCTGGAAAACGACCTGTCGCGCCAGGTGCTGCGCGAGCAACAGGCCGTGCGCGCACGCGACGAGCTGGTGGCGGTGGTCTCCCACGACCTGCGCAACCCCATGACCATTATCTCGATGCTCTGCGGCATGATGCAAAAGGCCTTCAGTAGCGACGGCCCGCACACATCGCGACGCATCACCTCGGCCATCGACACCATGCAGCAGGCCAGCAGCCGCATGAACGTGCTGCTCGACGATTTGCTCGACACCTCGAAAATCGAAGCCGGACGCTACACCATCAGCCCGCAGCCACTGGAAGTCAGCCAGATTTTTGAAGAGGCACTGTCGTTGCTCGCGCCGCTGGCGCTGGACAAGGCCGTGGAACTGACTTTCCACGCCGAGCCCGACCTGAAAATCAGCGCCGACCCCGAACGCCTGTTCCAGGTGCTTTCCAACCTGATCGGCAATGCGATCAAGTTCACCCCCGCACAGGGCAAGATCGGCGTAGCAGCCATGTCCAACGGGGACGATATCGTGTTCAGCGTGCGAGATTCGGGCAAGGGCATAGCCCCCGAACAGCTGCCCCATATCTTCGACCGCTACTGGACGGCTAAAGAAGGCAACGCGCTGGGCACGGGCCTGGGGCTGTACATTTCCCAGGGCATCATCAAGGCCCATGGCGGCCAGCTACTGGCCGAAAGTACACCGGGAGAAGGCAGCGAGTTTCGCTTCACGGTCCCAAGAATGGTCTGATGGTTAACAGCACAATGCCCTGCAGCTATCACACCTGAATGCTGCATAAAAACGGCCGCCTCCTTGACGGGAGAGCGGCCGTTTTACATTCAACCCGTCAGCTGAAGGCGTTGATAAACCAGGTGATCATCGGGATCGCCACGATATCGATCAGCACCGCCCCACACAGCGGCACGATGATAAAGGCCTTGTACGAGAAGACTTTGTAGTGATCGCAGATGGCCCCCATATTGGCCACGGCATTGGGCGTCGCGCCCAGCCCGTGCCCCATGAAACCAGCGCACAAGACCGCGGCGTCGTAGTTGCGGCCAAACAGGCGGAACAGGACGAACACGCACAGCAGGATCATGATCACCACCTGCACCACCAGAATCACCAGCAACGGCAAGCCGAGCTTCTCCAGCTCCCAGAACTTCAAGCTCATCATGGCCATGGTCAGGAACATGCCCAGGCACACATCACCGATAGTGCTGACGGCATGGTCGGGCACCTCGATCAGCTGAGCCCGGTCATTGAGGTTGCGCAGGATGATCGCGACGAACATGGCCCCCACATAGCTCGGCAAGACGATACCCAGATGCTGCTGCAAGCTGGAGCCCAGCCAGAACCCCAGCACCATGATCACCACAATGCAGGTCAGCAAACGCAGCAGGGTTGCGGCATCCAGCGCGGCCACAGGGGTGTGGACCACGTCTTCGAACGCCTTGAGACTGCCCGCGGCTTCGGCCTTGACCACCAGTTTGTTGCGCTCGATCAACCAGCGCGCCAGCGGGCTGCCGAGCAAACCACCGGCCACCATGCCAAAGGTTGCAGCGGCGAGCGCGGCAGTCGTAGCCCCGACCGCCCCCAGGTTTTCAGCAATCGGCCCAAAGGCTGCCGCCGCACCAAAGCCGCCCTCCAGTGACACCGCCCCGGCCATGATCCCCAGCAGCGGGTCGATGCCCAGCAGCTTGGCCACACTCACTCCCACCACGTTTTGCACCAGCGCCAGGCCCCAGCACGCGCCCAGGTAGATAAACAGCAGCTTGCCGCCCTTGCGCAACAACCCCAGGCTGCCACCCAAACCCACGGTGGTGAAGAACGCCACCATCAGCGGGGTTTGCAGGCTGGTGTCGAGGCTCAGGTTGAGCAGTTGCTGATCCCGTAATAACCAGATCACCAAGGCAAACCCAAAACCACCGATGACCGGTGCAGGGACACACAATTGACGCAGCCAGTAGCTGCGCTTTTTCAGTTGGGCACCCAGGCCCAGCAGGAGCAACGCGAGAGCAAGGGTGCTCAGCGCATCCAGTTCGAATGTCAGCATGGCGAATTTCTCTTTTTCTTATGATTCAACAAGCGGTTTCAGGGATTTGCGCAAAAATTAATCAATCAGGCTGGCGAGCAGACGCGCGCCAATGCGGGCGGTTCGGTTGTCGATGTCCAGGCTCGGGTTGAGCTCGGCGATGTCGGCCATGCGCAATTTGCCGCTGGCTTTGGCGTGGCGTACCAGGTGCTCGACGATCTGCATGTCCACCCCATGGGCAGACGGCGCACTGACGCCGGGGGCCTGGCTGGCGGGCAGGACATCGAGGCAAAGGGTCATGTAGAGGTGATCGACGTCTTGCAGAAAATCATCGATCAACGCTTCGCAGGCGGGGATGTCCCAGCTGTTCATTTGCCGGTCGAGGCGGTAACGCACATTCAGGCGCCCGGCCTGTTCAAACAGGGCCTGGGTATTGTTCAACTGGCTGACACCCAGGCAGCAATAGGTGAACGGCATATCGAAACGCTGGCAAGCCTCGGCAATCTGCCGGAAGGGTGTGCCTGAGCTGCTTTGTTCGGCGTGGCGCAAATCGAAATGCGCATCGAAATTGAGAATGCCAATGCGTGGCTGCGGGTGTTTGCGGCGCAAGTGATCGACCAGACCACTGAAACTGGCAAAGGCGATTTCGTGCCCGCCACCCAGGCCCAGCGGTAAATGCCCCTGGTCGAGCAAATGGCTGACCTGTTGGCCATAGCCTTGCTGCGCGCCCTCCAGATCATCGCCCGCGCAGCTCACATCACCGGCGTCGTACAGCGGCGCGTGACCGTGCCATGCCAGATTGGCCAAGGCCTTGCGCAAGGCCACCGGCCCCTTGCGGGCACCGGTACGGCCCTGATTGCGCCTGACCCCTTCATCGCTGGCCAAACCAATCAATGCAGCCCCCGCTGGCAGGCCATCGGCCACAGGCTTGACCCATTGATGCCAGCGCAACGCGCCCTGCCCTTCAGCGGCATCAATACGGCCTGTCCACAAGGACATGTCGGGTACAACCGTCATGTTTGAAACTCCAGTCAAATTCAGTCGAGCCGGGCGCTCAGGCGCAGGGCAACGTCCTGGGTCCAGCGGATCAGGCGTTCACTGCGGGTGTGTGCCCGGGTAGCCGGGGCCATGAGGCTGATGGCGCCTTGCAGGCGATTGCGGCTGTCGAGCAACGGCGCGCTGATGCCCCAGATACCGTCGTCGATCTCACTCACACTCACGGCATAACCGGCAGCACGGATTTGGGCAAAGCTGCGCTGATAGGTGGCCACTTCTTCAGGCTCGACGCCTTGCGCCAGAAGCGCCGACACACTGTGCGCTTCATCCATATACGCCAGCAGCACCCGCGCAGAAGCGCCGACCAGCAGCGGCTGGGCCAGCCCCTTCTGGTAACAGCAGCGCAGCGGCTGCGGGCTGTCGACCAGCTCAATGCAAATCGCCTGACCGTTGCTCGGCACCATCAAGGCCACGCTCTCCTGGCTTTGCTCGGCCAGACGCTTGAGTTCAGGATTGGCCAGCGTTACCAGCACCGCTTCGCGGTCAAACTTTTTCGCCAGCTGCAAACAGGCTGGCCCTGGCAGATAGCGGCCCTGGCCGTTCTCTTCGGCCAGGCCCCAACGCAACAGGGTGTTGAGGTGGCGATAGGTGCTGCTCAGCGGTTGCCCCAGTTGCTCGGAAAGCGCCTTGGCGGAGATCGCCTCGGCGGATTGCCCCAGGCTGACGAGGATTTGCAGCAAGCGATCAGTTGGCGTGTTGTAGTTCATTATCGGCCCCATGCTCTTGCCTGCATGGTGCACGGTGTTTCCCATTAGCTGAAATTCGATTCCCACTGAATGGGAAAAAACCGCCAGATAGTGATCAGCGGTCGCAAATTGCCCCCCTTACAGGCACAAAAAAACCGCCATCCCGAAGGATGACGGCTTTTCTGGGTATTCAACCGCGAGAACCGTCCTGGCCTCAGTTGAGTACCGGTGCCCCCAACTTCTCAATGCGACGACGGCGTGCCACCAGCAGGCCTGCCACCACCACCAGAATGCTCAGCATACCGGTCGCCATGATTTCAACGCGATGCGCTTCCTGGAACAGCATGACCGTCAGAATAGCCACGATAAAGACGATTACCGCATAGGTCAGGCCCGGGAACAGCCACATCTTGAACGAGATGTTCTCGCCCAGGGCCGTACGCTTCTGGCGCATGCGCAGTTGCGACACGGCAATCACCAGATACACCAGCAGCGCGATCGCGCCAGAGCTGGCCAGCAGGAACTCGAACACGGCAGCCGGCGCCACATAGTTGGCAAATACCGCTACAAAAGCTGCACCCGTGGACATCATCACCGCCCAGTAAGGCGTGCCCGCAGCATTGGTGCGCTTGGCCGCAGCCGGTGCATCACCACGTTTGCTCAGGGAGTAGAGCATGCGCGAAGAGGTGTAGAGCGCCGAGTTCAGGCAGCTGGTTACGGCGATCAGTACCACGATATCAACGATCAGCTTGGCATTCGGGATGCCCATGCGATCAAGTACGGTCTGGTAGGAACCCAACTGCGCCAGGCTCGGGTCGTTCCACGGCACCAGGGCCACAACGATGAAAATCGATACCAGATAGAACAGGCCAATACGCCAGATCACCGAATTGGTGGCCTTGGTGATCTGCTTGCTCGGATCTTTGGATTCCGCCGCCGCGATGGTGACAATTTCAGTGCCCATGAACGAGAACATGGTGGTCAGCATGGCAGCCAGAACAGCGCCCATGCCATTGGGCATAAAGCCGATGGTATCGGACAGATGCGCGACACCGCTGACCTGGCTGGTAGGCAGATAGCCGAAAATGGCCAGCAGACCCAAAATGATAAAGCCAATAATCGCCAGCACCTTGACCAGCGCAAACCAGAACTCGAACTCACCGTAGTTCTTGACGCTGAACAGGTTGGTGGCGGTCAGCAACAGGGTGATGACCAGGGTAAACACCCAGATCGCCGTACCCGGGAACCAGGCATGCAGGATGGTACCTGCGGCGACAGCTTCCAGCGGGATCACCAGGACCCAGAACCACCAGTACAGCCAGCCAATGGTAAAACCAGCCCAATGCCCGATGGCACGGTCGGCGTAAGTGGAGAACGAACCGGTATCAGGCGAGGCAACGGCCATTTCGGCCAGCATGCGCATCACCAGCACGACCAAGGTGCCTGCTGCGGCATAAGCCAGCAACACGGCAGGGCCCGCTTGGGCAATCGCGTGTCCGGAACCGACAAACAAACCGGCGCCGATAACACCGGCAATCGACAGCATGGTCACATGCCGTGGTTTGAGCCCTTGTTCCAGGCCGCTAGAGGATTGCGTATTGCTCATTGGGACTACCTTTCATTGAAGCCATTCCGAGCACCCGCGTTGACTTTCGTAAAAAGTAACCAACGGGGCGTTTAGAATCCTTGACGCAATAACTGAGCCAGAATGTGACATATGCACGGTTTCCGCGGGCTGCAACGATTTGCAACAGACATTGCAAGCCATTGAGCGCAATGGCATTTCGCCAAGTCGTTACCGAAACACTCAGCTACAAGGGTCTCGACGCACCAAAAATACCCAAAACACCCCATATGGCCCAAAAGCAGTGCACATCTTTAACCTTTAGTAGGTTCGCGCTTCCAACACCGGGCCAAAGCTGGCAACATCGCGACCTTTTTTAAGCGACACCTGTCTGGCCGAACGGCGAATTACAGGGTCGGTTGTTGTCGGCGCGACACTCTGCTGTAGCGATGCGACAAACTGCCACCCTCGCGCCTTTTGTGTCTTCAGGGCGGCTGGTTGCCTCTGCAACCCTATGCTAGCTTGGCCTGCGCCAGGAAGGCCGCCCAACAGCAGGATCGCACCCGAACACAAAGAGGAACGCACATGGCTTTGGCCACGCCCGCGCTTGAAATCCGCAACTTGCACAAACGCTACGGCGAGCTTGAGGTACTCAAGGGTATCTCGCTGACCGCACGCGACGGCGACGTGATCTCGATCCTGGGTTCTTCCGGTTCCGGCAAGTCCACTCTGCTGCGCTGCATCAACCTTCTGGAAAACCCCCACGAAGGCCAGATCGTGGTCGCCGGGGAAGAGCTCAAACTCAAGAAAGCCAAAAATGGCGAACTGATCGCGGCCGACGGCAAGCAGATCAACCGCATGCGCAGCGAACTGGGTTTTGTGTTTCAAAACTTTAACCTGTGGCCGCACATGACCATCCTCGACAACATTATCGAGGCGCCACGTCGCGTACTGGGGCAAAGCAAGGCCGAGGCCATCGAAGTGGCCGAAGCATTGCTGGCCAAAGTCGGCATTGCCGAAAAACGCCATGCCTATCCGTCCGAATTGTCCGGTGGCCAGCAGCAACGCGCAGCGATTGCCCGCACCCTGGCCATGCAGCCCAAAGTGATTCTGTTCGATGAACCGACATCGGCACTTGACCCGGAAATGGTTCAAGAAGTACTTAGTGTGATCCGCGCACTCGCCGAAGAAGGTCGCACTATGCTGTTGGTCACCCACGAAATGGGCTTTGCCCGTCAGGTGTCCAGCGAAGTAGTGTTTTTGCACCAGGGCCTGATCGAAGAGCAAGGGTCGCCAGAACAGGTGTTCGACAACCCGGTTTCGGCGCGCTGTAAACAATTCATGTCCAGCAACCGCTAACGGAGCAACACGAATGCAGAACTATAAAAAGCTTCTCATGGCCGCTGCCGCCACACTGGTTTTCAGCGCCAACGCCTTGGCTGCAGACAAGTACAAAGTCGGCATTGAGGGCGCTTACCCACCGTTCAACAACAAGAACGCCAGTGGTGAAGTCGTGGGCTTCGACCCGGATATCGCCATGGCCCTGTGCGCCAAGATGAAAGCCGAGTGTGAAATCGTCACCTCCGACTGGGACGGCATCATCCCGGCACTGAACGCCAAAAAGTACGATTTCATCGTGTCGTCGCTGTCGATCACTGACGAACGCAAGCAGGCGGTGGACTTCACCGACCCGTACTACTCCAACAAGCAGCAGTTCATCGCGCCGAAAAAAGTCGACTTCAAAACCGACCTCGCGTCCCTCAAGGGCAAGGCCCTGGGCACTCAGCGTTCAACCCAGGCTGCGACCTGGCTGGATGACAACCTGGGTACCGACGCCACCATCTCCCTGTACGACACTCAGGAAAACGCCTACCTCGACCTGACTTCGGGCCGTGTAGACGCGCTGCTGGCTGACAAGTACGCCAACTACGACTGGCTGAAAAGCCCGGCTGGCCAGGCATACGAGTTCAAGGGTGAACCGGTCAACGAAGACGACAAGGTCGGCATCGCCCTGCGCAAAGGCGACAACGAACTGCGTGCCAAGCTGAACCTGGCCCTCAAGCAAATCGTTGAAGACGGCACGTACAAGAAGATCAACGACAAGTACTTCCCGTTCAGCATCTACTGACCTGCCTGACCGGTGCGCCTGTAGGCGCGCCGGTCCCTAGCAAAGCCTGCCTACCCCATGACTATCGATTTATACGGATTCGGCCCGGCGCTTGCCGCTGGCGCGCTGATGACCGTCAAACTGGCACTTACCGCGCTGTGTCTGGGCCTGGTGCTCGGATTGCTCGGTGCCTTGGCCAAGACCTCCCCCTTCAAACCGCTTAGATGGTTGGGCGGCGCCTATTCGACCCTGGTTCGCGGCGTGCCCGAACTGCTCTGGGTGTTGCTGATCTACTTTGGCAGCGTGAACCTGGTGCGCACCATCGGCGAATACATCGGCATGCCCGACCTCACCCTCAGCGCCTTTGCGGCGGGTGTACTCGCGCTGGGCCTGTGCTTTGGTGCCTATGCCACCGAAGTGTTCCGCGGTGCCATCCTGGCCATTCCCAAGGGCCACCGCGAAGCGGGCATGGCACTGGGCTTGTCCAAACCGCGGATTTTCACCAAGCTGGTGCTGCCGCAAATGTGGCGTATTGCCCTGCCCGGCCTGGGTAACCTGTTCATGATCCTGATGAAGGACACCGCGCTGGTGTCGGTCATCGGCCTTGAAGAAATCATGCGTCAGGCGCAAAACGCCGTGACCTTCGCCAAACACCCGTTCACCTTCTACATGGTGGCAGCCGTGATGTACCTGGGCCTTACCGTACTGGCCATGGGCACCATGCACGTGCTTGAAAAACGCGCAGCGCGCGGCTTCGTGAGGAGGACGTAATGGAGTGGGAAGTAATCCTCAAGTGGCTGCCCAAGCTGATGCAGGGTGCGACCCTGACCCTGGAGCTGACCGCCATCTCGGTGATCGCCGGTCTGATCGTGGCCATCCCGTTGGGCATCGCCCGCTCATCCAAGCTCTGGTATGTGCGCTCACTGCCCTACGCCTACATCTTTTTCTTCCGCGGCACGCCGTTGCTGATCCAGCTGTTTCTGGTCTATTACGGCCTGGCGCAGTTCGATGTGGTGCGTGATAGCGCGTTGTGGCCGTACCTGCGCAGCCCGTTCTGGTGCGCGATCATCACCATGACCCTGCACACCGCTGCCTACATTGCCGAGATCCTGCGCGGCGCGATCCAGGCCATCCCGCCAGGTGAAATCGAGGCAGCACGGGCCCTGGGCATGTCGCGTTTCAAGACCCTGGTGCATATCGTCCTGCCACGCGCTGCACGCATCGGTCTGCCGGCCTACAGCAACGAAGTGATCCTGATGCTCAAAGCCAGCTCGCTGGCGAGTACCGTGACCCTGCTGGAACTGACCGGCATGACCCGCACCATCATTGCCCGCAACTACCAGACCGTGGACATGTTCCTGGCTGCCGGGGCAATTTACCTGGTCATGTCGTTTGTGCTGATCCAGGGCTTCAAACTGCTGGAGCGCTGGTTGCGCGTCGATGCCTGCCAAGGGCGCTGACCTGCTTGCCCGCTTCGAGGCGCTGGACGGGTTTCTGCAAAACCACCAGCACCTCTGGCGCCCACGGCCCTTCACTCAGTTGAACGTGCCGTGGGAAGCGCAACACCCGAAACTGGCGCAGTGGTTGCGCCAGCGTTCGCTGCAAGACGCCGAAGCCAGCCACAACCACCCCCAACACCTGCCCGCCCCTGCGCCGTTCCCTGAACTGGCGGCGACTTCCCTTGCCCTGAGCGCAGTGCCACGACTAGCGGCCCAAGCCCTTGCGCCCGCAAACCCGCGCTTACAAGTGGATGTACCCGGGCGCAAATGGCAACAGATCGAGGCCTTCGCCCAGAGCCTGACCTTTGCACAAGCGCCAACCCACTGGCTGGACTGGTGTGCGGGCAAGGGGCATTTGGGGCGCCGGCTGTTAAGTGCCGGGCAACAACTGACGTGCCTGGAATATGATCCGGCATTGATCGAATCCGGCCAACACCTGAGCCAGCGTCATCAACTGGCGGCCCGTCATGTTCAGCAAGATGTGCTCGCTGAAGCAGCAGCCCGGCAGCTCACACCCCAAATGACACCCGTGGCGCTGCACGCCTGCGGCGATTTGCATGTGCGCCTGCTGCAACTGGCCAGCGCGGCGGGTTGTGCACAACTTGCCGTATCCCCCTGCTGCTACAACCGCATCGGCGGGTCGCACTATCAAGCGTTATCCACAGCCGCCAAGGCATCTTCCCTGCAACTGTCGCTGGAAGACCTGAGCCTGCCCATGAGCGAAACCGTGACCGCCGGCACCCGCGTGCGCCTTCAGCGTGACCAGTCGATGGCACGGCGCTTGGGTTTTGATCTGTGGCAGCGCCAGCGCCGTCAGTGTGATGAGTACTTATCCACACCCTCGCTGCCCAGCAGTTGGCTGAACAAGCCGTTTGCCGAGTACTGCTCGGACTTGGCGGCGCTGAAGAACTTATCCACAAGTGGCGAAGAAGACTGGCCGGCGCTGGAAGCCGCAGGCTGGGAGAGGTTGGCGCAGGTGCGCAACCTGGAATTGGTGCGCGGGCTGTTTCGCCGCCCGCTGGAACTGTGGTTGGTGCTCGATCGGGCGCTCTACCTGGAGGAGAACGGCTATGCAGTGCAGGTTGGCGAGTTCTGCGACAGCCAGCTGACGCCGCGCAATTTGATGGTGCTTGCGCAGCGCTGTGGATAACCCTGTGGGAGCGGGCTTGCTCGCGATTCAGGCGCTGCGGTCTGACAGTTAAACCACAGCGATCTCATCGCGAGCAAGCCCGCTCCCACAAAGGGTTTCGCAGGACTACGACCCGCGATATGTCGAAAAACCATAAGGGCTGAGCAACAACGGAATGTGGTAATGCTGATCCACATTCTTCACTTCAAAAATCACCGGGATTTCCGGGAAGAACGTGTCACGCCCTGCCTTCTTGAAATAATCGCCGGTCTTGAATACCACCCGGTACTCCCCCGCCTCGAACGCCTGTTTGCCCGGGAACAACTCGCCAATACGTCCCTGCTCATTGGTCACGCCTTGCGCCAGCGGCTGCCAATCCTTGCCCACATGCTTTTCCAGGGTCACATTGACCCCCGGGGACGGCAGACCGTTTTCAAGATTCAGCACATGCACGCTCAACGGATTGCCGGCAGCCAGCGCCAGGCTCGACACAGCGCTCAGGCTTAAAGCCGCCAGGGTGATTCGCAACGATTTCATGGTAAGTCCTCAGTGGTTAAAATCTGATCAACGTTGAATGGTCAGGCCAACTTGCCCGGCAGCCTTGATCGCGCAGGCTTCGTCCTGCTCAGCACCGCCCGCCCCGGCCACGCCCAGCGCGCCCACCAGTTCACCTTCGGCGAACAACGGCACACCGCCGCCCAGCAGCAACAGCTCGGCAATGGAGTTGAGATTGGCGGCCTCGGGGTTGTTACGCGCACGCTCGGCAAACAGCCGGGTCGGGGTTTTGGTCGACAGCGCGGTATACGCCTTGCGCTGGCTCGCCAGCAGGTTGTGCGGGCCAACGCCTTCCGGACGCTGCGCCATCAGCACGTTGCCACCCCGGTCGAGCACGCTCAGCGCCCCGGTGCAGTGCTTGAGGGTCGCGTCGGCCAACTGGCGGGCGGTGGCTAGGTCCAGATCGGCATGGCGCGCCAGATTCGGCGCCGCCTGGGCCACGCCGGCAACGCCAACGGCAGTCCACAACAACAAGGTTTTCAACATCATGGGCAAGCTCCTGTACGAATGGGCCCACCTTAACCAGCGCTCCTCGTCAGAACCCCGTCAGTTGCATTACAAGTTTGTAATAGGCAACACCGACGAAGGCGCCTAGCCTGTGCAGACGATTGATCGAGGTGTGCGATGCGTTTGCTAGTGGTTGAAGATGAAGCCAAGACCGCCGATTTCCTGGCCAAGGGCCTCAAGGAGTCCGGCTTTGCCGTGGATGTGGCACTCAACGGCCTGGACGGGCGCTATTTTGTCGAACAGCAGGAATACGACCTGATCATCCTTGATGTGATGCTGCCGGGGCTCAATGGCTGGCAACTGCTGCAACTGATTCGCCAGCGCGGCGCCACACCGGTGCTGTTCTTGACCGCCAGGGATGCTATCGAAGACCGCGTGCGCGGTCTGGAGCTAGGCGCCGACGATTACCTGCTCAAACCTTTCGCCTTTGCCGAGTTGCTCGCCCGGGTACGCACGCTGCTGCGTCGCGGCCCGCTACGCGAGGCCGAGTCGTATGCCATCGCCGATCTTGAAATCGACGTGCTGCGCCGCCGGGTCAGCCGGGGTGGCCAGCGCATCAGCCTGACCAACAAGGAATTCGCCCTGCTGCAACTGCTGGCCAGCCGCCAGGGCGAGGTGCTGTCCCGCACCCTGATCGCCTCCCAAGTGTGGAACCTCAATTTCGACAGCGACACCAATATGGTCGAAGTCGCCGTGCGTCGCCTGCGGGCCAAGGTCGACGATCCCTACATGCCCAAGTTGATCCACACCGTGCGCGGCGTTGGTTATCAACTGGAAGCACCCGATGAGTAAATCCATCGCCTGGCGTCTGGCGCTGGCGATCGCCATGACCTGCGCGTTGGTACTGAGTGTGATCGGGGTGTTCCTGTATCGCTCCCTGGCCTCGGAACTGGCGTTTCGTGATGACCAGGCGCTGCTCGGGCGCCTTGAACAAGTGCGCGCCCTGCTGCATGACAGCGATAGCCTCGAAGCCCTGCAAGAACGCCCGCGCCTCTACCAGAACATGCTGGGCAACCTGGACAGTGTGCTACTGGTCAAGCGGGCAGATGGCAGCCCGCTTATCGCCATTAACCCGCACCGGCAGGACTTGCCTGATATACCGCCCATTGCTCAGGACCGGGCGTCACAGCGTGCCGATATCCAGACACTGGACCAGACGGTGCTGCTCGCCGGCATGGCCCGAGGCCCGGCCGATGAAATCCTCAGGGTGACCGTAGGCAAACGCCTGGATGAGCGTGAGCAAATGCTCGCTAGCTACCGTATGCGTTTATATGGCGCCGTGGGCCTGGGCGCGCTGCTGGCTTTCGGCCTTGGCCTGTTGCTGTTGCGTCGCGGCCTTGAGCCTTTGCGTGAGCTGGCCCACGCCATGGCTGGCATCGATCCGCGCAGCCTTGACCAGCGCATGGCCACACATGACGTGCCTGCCGAACTCAAGGAGCCGGTACAGGCTCTCAACGCCATGCTGACACGCCTTGAAGACAGCTTTGCGCGGCTGTCACAGTTCTCCGCCGACCTGGCCCATGAAATCCGCACGCCGTTGCACAACCTGCTGGGCAGCAACAGCCTGGCACTGAACCAGTCACGCAGCCCGACTGAGTACCAGGAAGTACTTGCGTCGAATATCGAAGAGTACGAGCGGCT
Source organism: Pseudomonas sp. CCC4.1 (assembly GCF_035019225.1). Classification (NCBI taxonomy): domain Bacteria; kingdom Pseudomonadati; phylum Pseudomonadota; class Gammaproteobacteria; order Pseudomonadales; family Pseudomonadaceae; genus Pseudomonas; species Pseudomonas sp. CCC4.1. The sequence goes on from NZ_JASJWL010000043.1 coordinate 13,880, forward strand.
CAACCGTATGGCCGAAAACCTGATGTTTCTCGCCCGCGCCGAACACGGCCAGCGCCCGTTGCAGTTGCAAGTGCTGGACCTTGGTGAGGTGGGCGACGAGCTGTGCGATTACTTCGAAGCACTCGCTGAGGACCGGCAGCTGCAGTTGGACAATCAGCTCAGCGGCTCGCTGATGGCCGATCAACAGCTGCTGCAGCGGGCACTGGGCAATTTACTGGCCAATGCCGTGCGCCATGCTCAACCGGGCTCTACCGTACGCTTGCAGCGCCATGACGATGCCGGGTTTTGCTGGATCGGTGTGCACAACCCTGGCCCGCCGATTGAGGCGCAGCATCTGGGCAAGTTGTTTGACCGTTTTTACCGGGTCGATCCTTCACGGGCCCAACCGGGGGACTCGGGCGGGCTCGGGTTGGCGATTGTGCATTCGATCATGCAATTGCATGGCGGCCAGGTGCGGGTGGTCAGTGATACCAGCGGCACGCTGTTTGAACTGGGGTTTGCTCAATAACCTTTTTAGTTTTCCTGTGGGCGCGGCGGTGCGACGAAGTGTCGGCGCTGACCAATTCGGCGAAAAATCGGGTCACGACGGAGCGCTTGCCCCCCTCCTTCACCGAGCGCCGGTCAGAAACGTGAAAATAGTCTGTTATCAGGGGTTTACAAGCCCAAACATCCGGGTATACTCGTCGCCCATAACGCCGGTATAGCTCAGTTGGTAGAGCAACTGACTTGTAATCAGTAGGTCCCGAGTTCGACTCTTGGTGCCGGCACCATACGCAACACCAGAAGAGGCTCACCGAAAGGTGGGCCTTTTTTGTTTTCAGGGTTTGGAGAAGACTCAAGAGCACCACATGGTGATGGTCTTGAGCCGATTAAAAATTCTGAACGCTCAGCTCGCGCAATGCAGCTGTTGCTAGAAACCCCGAACGGGATGCATAGCGGTGGTCCCTGCTCACTCGTTCATCAATGCGCTGCAACAGGTTTTCTGGCAAAGAAGCGTTGAACCGAACCGACTTGCCAAGGTAAGGCGTCAAATCGAAGTCAACGATTGCCCATATTCCACCGACAAAATCCGGGTTCTCCAGGTGGGCATCCACGTCCTTGCCCTGCGGCAGCTCGCCGCCGTCCGCAACAATGCCTTCCAGATGCAAAGCCAATGCTTCCTGCACGTTATCCAGCGCTTGCGAAAAAGTGCTCCCGGCAGAAAAACAGCCTGGCACATCAGGCACCGTTAGGCTGAATTCGGAATCTGCGTCTTTATGTATGACCACTGGAAATTTCATGACCGTAACTCTCCCTTGAGACCTGCGGATTTGAGAATGTTGTGCAGCGTCCCTATGGCAATTTCTGACTTGGGATGTGGAACCGTTACCCGACCCGCTTTGGCTGGATGCTTGAACTGATGGTGACTTCCCTTGATTGCGATCTCAAACCATCCATCTGCCACCAATAATTCAATAAGCTCACGACTTCGCACTTGATCACCACGCATTGTGTGTACGCTACACACCATTGAAAAATGGTGCAATCGGAAAATACACACACTACACACCAAAACACGCGATCGGCTTAGAGTTGTGTTACACCCTGTGCACCCGAACGACTCTATCTCCAGCAGTATTATCGCTGTCCGCCCCCCCCTCCAATGAACCTCCCCCTTGCATAAATACTGTCCCATCACAATAATGCGATCGATTACCAATTACATTTTGGTTGCATCATTATGTCGGCGCTCGACCCTTCAGCTCTTCATCGGTTGTACAGCGATCACAACAGTTGGCTAAAGGGCTGGTTGCGCGTGCGCCTGGGCAATACGGCGGATGCCTGCGACCTGGCCCAGGACACGTTCCTGCGGGTCATGACTGCACGCCATGACACACCCATTCGGGAGCCCCGTGGTTATCTGAGCGCCATTGCCCGCTCGCTGTTGATCGACAAAGTGCGCCGCCGCACCATCGAGCAAGCCTATCTGCAGGCGCTGGCACTCAAGCCCGAGCCTGTGGATATTTCGCCAGAAATACGCCTGTCGATTATCGAAACGCTGATTTCGATCGACAGCCTGCTCGATGAGCTGGGCCCCAGAACGCGGGAAATTTTCCTCGCCGTGCAGCTCGAAGGCTTGAGTTATGTTGCCGTCGCCGAGCGTTTCGAGGTGTCGGTTACCACGGTGAAAAATCATTTGATTCGCGCCATGACCCGCTGCCTGTTGCTGGTCGACAATTGATGTCCCCTGCCCCGGATCTCAAGGCGCTGGAGGCTGCTGCCACCTGGTATGTACAACTTAATGACGGCACCACCGACGAGGCTCGCACCCGGGACTGGCAGGCCTGGTTGAGAGCCTGCCCACAACATGAAGCGGCCTGGGCACGGCTTGAGAGGTTCCAGCGCCAATGGGCATTGATGCCCCAGGAGGCCGCTCTCTCCAGCCTCGACGCCGCGAAAACCCAACGCCGTGATGTGCTGAAAATCCTTGGCATGCTGCTGGCCGTTGGCAGCGGTACCTGGCTGGCGGCCGAGCAGGTGCCCTATCGCTCGATGCTTGCGGGGCAGCGTACCGGCGTCGGTGAGCGGCGTTCGCTGCGCCTTGAGGATGGCTCACAACTGGAGCTCAACGCCAACACGGCGCTGGATATCCACTTCGACGCCAAACAGCGTGTGATTCGTCTGCACCAGGGTGAAATCTTGATTCAGACCGCCAAGGATCCTGAGCAGCGTCCTTTTATCGTGCAGACCGAGGACGGCAGCGTGCGCGCCCTTGGCACCCGTTTCAGCGTGCGCCAATTGCCCGAGCACACGCGAGTCGGGGTGCTGCAATCCGCCGTGGAAATTCGCCCGCTTGAGCTGATCCATCAGCCCCTGCGTCTGGAGACCGGACAACAAGTCACTTTCGATAGCAATGCAATCGGCAGGGTTCAGCCTTTGCCTGCGGCCTCAACCGCCTGGGTACAGGGCATGTTGAGCGTGGACGACTGGCGCCTGGGCGATTTTATCGAGGAGTTGGGCCGTTATCGTCCGGGCGTGCTGCGTTGTGCAACAGCCGTTCAGAACTTACGCATCTCGGGGGCCTTTCGTATCGATGACACCGATACGGTGCTGGAGAATCTGGGTAAAACCCTGCCAGTCAACGTTCGTTTCTTCACCCGCTACTGGGCCAGCATCGAACCGGCATAAGCTCAGGTGCAAATGGCTTGAACTTTAACCTTGCTGATTTAGATTCTCATCCGTCAATGACATAAGCCGCGACTACAGCGCGTTTGTGCCATGACCACGCAAGGATCATCGAATGCCCCCGCTCCCCCTCAATACCACCACCAAAATAGCCCGCGCTGTGCGCCTGGCGGTATTTGGCGCGTCCCTCGCCAGCCTGTCCGGTCTGGCGCTGCTACCTACCCAGGCCGCAGCGCAAAGCCAGGCGCAGTACCAGATTGCCCCTGGCCCTCTGGGCAGCGCCCTGACCCGGTTTGGTGTGCAGGCTGGGGTTACGATTTCGTTTGATACCGAACAGGCCCGTCACCTCAAGACCGGCGGGCTTGAAGGTTCATACAGCGTCGAGGAAGGCCTGGAGCGCTTGCTTGCCAATAGCGGGTTGCAAGCCGAGCGCCAGAGCAACGGGGGTTATGTACTGGTCGCCAGCAACAGTGAAGCCGCGCTGGAGCTGGGGGCCACTCAAGTTGTCACCAACCAGTTGGGTACCGTTACCGAAGGCACCGGTTCCTACACGCCGGGCGCTATCGCCACGGCCACTCGCCTGGTGCTCACACCGCGGGAAACGCCGCAATCGATCAGCGTAATCACCCGCCAGCATATGGATGATTTCGCCCTCGACAATGTTGACGATGTGATGCGCCATACCCCGGGCATTACCGTCTCGGCCTACGACACGGACCGCACCAACTACTACTCGCGTGGTTTTTCGATCAACAACTTCCAGTACGACGGCATCCCCTCCGCCGTCCGCAACGTTGCCTATTCAGCGGGTAATACCCTGAGCGACATGGCTATTTATGACCGTATCGAGGTACTCAAGGGCGCTTCAGGTTTGCTCAGCGGGGCAGGGTCCCTGGGCGGCACCATCAACCTGGTGCGTAAAAAACCCACCCATGATTTTCACGGCCATATCACCGCAGGCGCAGGCTCGTGGGACAACTACCGGACTGAAGTAGACCTCAGCGGCCCATTGACCGAAACCGGTAATGTGCGCGGTCGTGCGGTAGCGGCCTATCAGGACCGGCAATCGTATATCGACCGCTACTCCAACCAGAGTTCGGTGTTCTACGGCATCCTCGAAGTCGACCTGACGCCAGACACCTTGCTGACCGTGGGCGCCGATTATCAGGACAACAAACCCCAGGGCTCCACCTGGTCGGGGAGCTTCCCGCTGTACAACTACGCGGGCGAGATCAACAGCGCCAAACGCTCATTCAGCAACGCCACCGACTGGAGCAGCTGGCAGCAATACACCCGCACGGTGTTCGCGACCCTGGAACAGGACCTGGGCAGAGGTTGGGTGGGCAAGCTGCAACTGGACCACAAGATCAATGGCTACGATGCCCAGCTGGGAGCGATTCAGTTCAACCAGCCTGCGGCTGATGGCACCGCCAATATCAATGCTCAACGTTACAAAGGCGAAACCACCAGCGACGCGGCCGACCTCTATGTCAGCGGCCCCTACGAATTTCTCGGCCGTGAACACGATTTGGTGTTGGGTGGCTCCATCAGTACCGCCAACTGGAAAGGCAAAGGCTATTGGGACGTGACCTTCTCCACCCCCAATCTGGTGGATTACTTCAACTGGGACGGCCATCTGGCCAAACCTGACTGGGGCAACGCATCTCAAATCAGCGATGACACCGTGCGCCAGACCGGCATGTATGCAACCACGCGTCTGAATGTCACAGATGAGCTGAAAGTGTTTCTGGGCGGGCGGGTGGTCGACTACACCCTTACGGGCACCACCAATACCTATCGCGAAACAGGACGCTTGATTCCCTATGCGGGCATTACTTATGACCTGACCGATTACCTGACGGCCTATGCCAGCTACACCGATGTATTCATGCCCCAGGAGTTCTACAACCTGGATCGCAACAGCAAAATGCTTGACCCAGACGAGGGTGAAAACTACGAGATCGGCCTCAAGAGCGAGTTCTTCGATGGCCGCCTGAACGCCAGCCTGGCGTACTTTGAGGTCAAGGAAAGCAACCGTCCCATCCCCGACGATGCCTGGAACAACCTGCAACCCACCCCGCCCAACTATGCCTTCAAGGGCACTGCGGCTAAAACCAAGGGCTACGAGCTGGAGATATCCGGCGAGCTGAGCCCGGGCTGGAGCCTGCAGGCCGGTTACACGCACAAGGTGGTACGCGATGACAACGGTAAAAAGATCTCGACCTTCGAACCCGAAGACCAACTGAGCTTCTACACCATCTACAAACTGAAGGGCGACCTCAACAAAGTCTCCGTGGGCGGTGGCGCACGCTGGCAGAGCACGGCCTGGCAAGAGATGTTCAACGGCCCCAAGGACAGGTACGAAGACTTCTCGCAAAAGCCCTACTGGGTGGTGGACCTGATGACCCGTTATCAATTCACGGAAAACCTGTCGACCACGCTTAACGTCAACAACGTGTTCGACAAGTATTACTACACCAATATCGGGTTCTATAACTCGGCGATTTATGGCGAGCCGCGCAACTTTATGCTGACCACTCGCTGGGATTTCTGACACGCATATCCAATTGTGGGAGTGAGCCCGCTCGCGAAGGCCTGCAGAGCTTCGCAAGCAGGGTAGCCCCACGATTTTGGGGCTTCGCGAGGTGGCCTTTACTCCGGCCTACGCTTGTTGCAGAACCTTTAATGCTGCCGAAGCCAGAAATCCTGAACGGCTCTTTTGCTCAGGATGATGTTTCACATAATCATCGATCCGATTCAGCAAGATTGCGGGCAAGGTGATATTCAGCTTTTCCGCCTTTCCGAGGTATCTGGTGATATCGATATCGACCAATGCCCAGATGCAGCCCTCATACTCGGGGTTGGAAACATGAGCGCTTACAGGGGTTGCAACAGGAATTCTGGCGCAATCCTCTGCCAAAATCTCCAGATGCCCTTCAATGGCTTCGCGTGCCATGGCCATCGCGTCGTCAAGATCCTCCCCCGCAGAGAAGCACCCAGGGATATCCGGCACGTCTACACCCCAGGCATGTTGTTCATCGCCAGGGCGAATCGCTATTGGGTAAAGCATGTTCAAAACCTCCACAGGGCGGGTTAAAGCAGCCTGCTAGTCAAAGCTGAGCTTGCTTCAAAATACTGTTGATCGTTTTGGTCAGTAAATCTTTCTTCGGATGAGGAATCGTTACCAGCCCCGGCTTCGTCGGGTGCTTGAAGTGGTGATGACTTCCCTTGCTCCGTACCAGATACCAACCGTCAGCTTCTATTGCGGTTATCAGCTGTCGGCTATTCAAATTCGTCATCCCCAATAGTGGTTACTATAACCACCGCATTCATAAAATGTCATCCCCAATCATGGCTCCGGTAGTCTTTGCGCATGGATACCTCCTGACAGATGACCCCACATCATCTGTACCGTGAAAAACCATCCTTTGTCAGCCTACGGAGATGTAACCTCTAATTGCCGGAAGCAAAGTGACGACGATCACTTATTTCAACAATAAAAGCGCTTCCCGGAGCACCTCCCATGCACAGCGGTCCCACTCTTTTGCTGGTGTTGTTTTGCGCCATCGCGCTGATCATTTTCCTTATCGTCAAAGTCCGCGTTCATGCCTTTCTGGCCTTGACCGCTGCGAGCTTTGTGGTGGGAATCGGGTCAGGCATGCCGTTGGTAAAAATTGCTTCGTCGTATGAAGCCGGTGTCGGCGGAACCCTCGGGTTTCTGGCCACGATCATTGGCCTGGGCGGGATTCTGGGCAAGATGCTGGAGGAGTCCGGCGGTGCGGAGCGCATCGCTCAGACGCTGTTGAACACCCTGGGCAAGGACCGCGCTTCGTGGGCGATGATGCTCGTCGGATTTATCGCAGGCATCCCGGTGTTTTTCGAGGTGGGGTTCGTGCTTCTGATTCCGCTGATTTATGTAGTGGCCAAAGAGACTCGCATCAACCTGCTGTACTTGGGCGTACCTCTGGCGGTGTCGCTGATGGCGGTGCATTGCATGTTGCCGCCACACCCTGCTGCGATGGCGATCACCGGGATGCTGGGCGCCGATGTCGGCAAAGTAATCATGTACGGTCTGATTGTCGCGCTGCCGACCGCCATGATTGCCGGGCCGCTGTGGGTCAAACTGGTGTGCAAGACCGAAGCACCAGCCACTCAGGAAGCTTTTTTGAACGAGCATTGCGATGACAGCAAAACCCGCGACCTGCCAGGCCTAGGCGTCACCCTGCTGACCATCGCCCTGCCGTTGCTGCTGATGGTCGGTAAAAGTTTCGCTGCCGGCCTGCCCCATGAATCCACCGCATTCAGCGTGATTTCGTTTATGGGCACCCCGCTGATCGCACTGTCGATTGCCGTGGTATTCGCTTATTGGGCACTGGGCTTGCGCCGCGGTTTGACCATGGCCGACCTGCTGGCTTACACGCAAAAAAGTTTTCCGCCGCTGGCCAGTATCCTGCTGATCATCGGTGCCGGTGGGGCATTCAATGGCATTCTGATCGACAGTGGCGTGGGTAGCGCGCTGTCCGCCTCGTTGACCCAATTGAATATGAACCCCATCGTGCTGGCCTGGCTGGTGGCCGGTTTGATGCACTTCGCGGTCGGCTCGGCAACAGTGGCCATGATCAGCGCCGCAGGCATGGTATTGCCTATGCTGGGAGCTCACCCGGCCGTGAGCAAGGAGATCATCTGCATCGCCATCGGTGCCGGAGCCATGGGCTGGACCCACGTCACGGATTCGGCCTTCTGGGTGGTCAAGGAGTACCTGGGTGTATCCCTGACCGACGCCCTGAAAACCTTTACCACCGCCACCGTACTGGCTTCATCGATCGCGCTGGGGCTGACCCTGCTGCTGTCGCGCTTTGTTTGATTCAAACCGTATATTCAGACTTATCGTTTAAAGGACCCCGCCATGATTTTGGGCAGAACACTTGAAAACTGGTGCGCCAGCTTCCCGCTGATCCGCGAACTGGTCGCGTTGCAAGAAACCACCTGGTTCAACCCCGGGGTGGCACCGGTGGCGCAGGCGCTTGGCGATACAGGCCTGACCAGTGCCGACGTGGCCGATGCCAGCGCACGCCTTGAGCGGTTTGCTGCCTACCTGCGGGTTGCCTTCCCTGAGACAGAGGGCAGTGCTGGCATTATCGAGTCGGACATTCTGCCCCTGACGCATTTGCAGCCGTTGCTCGGCGAGCGTTACGGGCAAAGCCTCAATGGCGCGCTGTGGCTCAAGCGCGACAGCCATCTGCCCATCTCCGGCTCGATCAAGGCCCGCGGCGGGATCTATGAAGTGCTCAAGCATGCCGAAGACCTGGCCCTGGCCGGTGGCCTGATTAAGCTCGACGACGACTACGCGCTGCTGCACAGCGACAAGGCCCGGGCCTTTTTTGGCCAGTACAAAATCGCCGTCGGCTCCACCGGCAATCTCGGTATGTCGATCGGCATCATGGGTGCTGCGCTGGGCTTTCAAGTGACCGTGCATATGTCGGCCGATGCCCGGCAATGGAAGAAAGACAAACTGCGCTCCCATGGCGTGACGGTGGTCGAATACGAAAGTGATTACAGCGTGGCCGTGGCCCAGGGTCGCCAGCAGGCTGAGTCCGACCCGAGTTGCCATTTTGTCGACGATGAAAACTCGGTCAATCTGTTCCTCGGCTACGCAGTGGCCGGCGAGCGTTTGAAACAGCAGTTCGCGGCGGCGCAAATCACCGTGGATGCCCAGCATCCCCTGTTTGTGTACCTGCCCTGCGGTGTGGGGGGCGCTCCCGGCGGCGTGGCTTTCGGCCTCAAGCTGGCCTTTGGTGATGCAGTGCATTGCATCTTCGCCGAACCGACCCACTCGCCCTGCATGCTGCTGGGTGTGTACACCGGGATGCACGACGAAGTCAGCGTGCAGGATTTCGGCATCGATAACGTCACCGCCGCAGACGGCCTCGCCGTGGGCCGCGCTTCCGGCTTTGTCGGCAAGGCCATGCAGCGCATGCTCGACGGCTTCTACACCGTCAGCGACGAGGAAATGTACAGCCTGCTGGCCCTGATGGAACGCAGTGAAGGCTTGCGCCTTGAGCCTTCCGCACTGGCAGGTGTGCCAGGTATTGCCCGGGTACTGGGCGAGCAGCAAGGCTATCTGGCCCGCACTGGCCTGAGCCCGCAGGCCATGGCCAACGCCACCCATCTGGTGTGGGCAACAGGAGGAAATATGGTGCCTGCGGCCGAGATGGACGCCTATCTGGCCAAGGGTCGTGAGTTACTGGGCTGACTCAGGCGTAAAGCGGATGTGGCAAGATGGACTCATTGCCACATTCTGCAAGAAGTCGGCCTTTGGCTTGAGGGCAAACTACCGTGCTTAATCTTCCTCCCCGCATCAGCTCACGGCTCAACAGCAGCCAGTTCGCCAACCTTCATACCTTTCTGGTGGCCGCCCGACACCTGAGTTTTGCCCGCGCTGCGCAGGAACTTTGCCTGACCGCCAGCGCCGTAAGCCACCGCATCAGCCGGCTGGAAACGGCGTTGAATATGAAGCTGTTCCAGCGCCTTACCCGCCAGGTCAGCCTGACTGACGAAGGCGAGCGAATTTTCGAAATACTGCAAAGTGCGATGGGGGAATTGTCCGAAGCCCTTGAACGCTCGTCACAGCCAGAAATTGCCGGAGCCATTGCGCTCTATGCCAGGCCATCGGTGGCCCAATGCTGGCTGGTGCCCCGGCTGGCCGACTTTATCGAGCGTTATCCGCTGGTCTCACTGGACCTGCGGGTGGGCAATGACAATGTCGACTTTCGCACACGCAAAATAGATCTGGCCTTGTACTACGCCAACGGCGAATTCCCCGGCCTCACCAGCCAGCGGCTGATGCGCGAATGCATGGCGCCGGTGTGCAGCCCGGAATATGCGCAGCGTCACCGTCTGCACGAAAACCCGCAAAACCTGAGCAACTGCACCACCCTGCACGACTCCCTGGCCTGGGACCATGCCGCCTATGATGCCGAGTGGACCCTGTGGGCCGAACAACACAACCTGCTCGCGGCACTGCCCAAACGTACCCTGACCTTCGACCGTTCGGACCTGTGCGTCACGGCCGCTATGAGCCACGCGGGGATCGCCATCGGGCGCCAGCAACTGGTGCAAAAACGTGTTGATCGCGGTGAACTGGTGCTGCCTTTTGGCGGTTTCAGGCAGTACGGTCACTATGATTATTATCTGGTGCACCCACCGCTCAATGTGGTGCCCAAGCGCTTGCAGGTGTTTATGAACTGGCTGCACATGTGCGCTCAGGAACAGACGATTGAGCAACGGCCAAACTGACCCTGATGGTGGTGTTTGGCGCCTGTACGAACGCTACATGACCACCTGCGTTTTGCACGATCTGACGCACAATCGCCAGCCCCAACCCGGTACCTTCGCTGCTTTGCCGGCCCTTGCGAAAGCGCAGGAACATGGCTTCGCGCTCCTCTGGCGCAATACCCTGCCCCTGGTCGCTGACCTCCAGCTGCAAGTGCCCGACAACCCTGCGCAGGGTCACCTGAACAGTGCCCATGCCGTGGACCAGCGCGTTTTCCAGCAGGTTGCCCAAGGCTTCACGCAACTGATCGGGATTGCCCCGGCATTCGCAACCTGCGGTGATATCCACCTCGATTACCCGACCACTGGCCTCAAAGAGCGGTAACAGCGCGGCACAGACTTCGCGAGTGAGACGCGAGAGATGGGTGCGCTGCTGCCCGTTATGGCCTTGGGCGGCCTCGCCTTCCTGACGCGCCAGTTCGAGTAGCTGAGTCACCAAACGGCGCATCTGGCGCATTTCCATGTCCAGCGCAGGCCACTCGACCTGCCCTGTGCGCCGGGCTGCTTGCAAGCGCAAATCCAGCACGGTCAACGGCGTGCGCAGTTCATGGGCTGCGTCGGCCACGAAACGCCGTTCGGCAGTGTAGGCCGCAGCCAAACGATCAAGCGCCGTATTGGCCGCAGCCGCCAGGGGCTGGATTTCACTCGGCAGGTTGTCCAGCGGGATACGTTGTTCTGGGTTTGCCGGCCCGATACTGCGCGCCAACTTGGCCGCCACCCGCACCGGACGCAAGGTCCAGTGCAGCAATAAAAGGATCAGGCCCAATGACAGCAAACCGATGGGTACCATCATCACCAGGCTCTGGCGCAAGCGGGCCGCCAGCAGGTTGCCAATCACTTCGCGCTCAAGATTATCCTGCTTGGCCACCATCAATATGGCACCGTCGGGCAACTCCACGGGCACGCTGACCACCCGCCCGCTGAAAGCGCTCCAGCGCATCCAGCCCGGGTCCGCACCTGGCTGCTTGAGCCGACGGGGATGTTTGAGGTTTTCGGACTTCCACAACAATCGACCATCGGCCGAATACAACGAATAAGACAGTTCGCCACCGGCATACTGGCGCGGCAGGCTGGCAGGGTCGCTGTCCACCCGAAAACCATCGGCAATCACCTGCGCTTCAATAGTCATTACCCCCCGGCGCAATTCGTCGCGGGTGCCGTACAGGTAAATCGCCAGGTTGCCGAAACCCAGAGCAAAGACCATCAGCAACGCGGTCAGCAGGCGCCAGCGCAGGCTGCGTTTAATCATGCCCGGTTATCGACGCTGAGCAGGCGATAACCCAAGCCGCGAACCGTTTCGATGCGGCTATGGGCGCCCGCCTCACTGAGCTTGCGGCGCAACCGCGAGACCAGCGCTTCGATGGCGTTGAGGGTCACCGGCTCATTGAAAGCATAAAGCCGCTCTTCGAGTTGCTCCTTGATCACGATACGCGGTGCAATGCGCAGCATTTCTTCCAGCAACATGGCTTCGCGCCGGGCCAGCACCGTTATCCGGGTGTTGCCATCAACGCTCAAGTGCCGGGTTTCAGGTTCGAATGCCAGGTTGTTGCAACGCAACAGGGTACTCACACGACTGCCGGGGCGACGCAAGACTGCGCGCAATCGCGCCTCCAGTTCCTGCATGTCGAAGGGTTTGAGAATGTAGTCGTCCGCGCCTGCATTCAGCCCGTTGACCCGGCTTTGCAGGGCATCCCGCGCAGTCAGGATGATGCACGGCAAATCGGCATTGGCGCTGTGCTGACGCATGGCCAGCAGTGACATGCCGTCCATGTCCGGCAAGCCAAGATCCAGGATCATCGCGTCATAGCTGCCGACTTCCAGCAAAGCCTGGGCCGTGCGCCCATCTTCGGCGCCATCCACGGCAAATCCGGCCTGCACCAGATGCTCGATCAGCAAACCGCGCAGTGCCCGGTGATCCTCAACAACCAGCACTTTCATTTACTTCAATCCACAAAAAGGTCAGCCACGACGATAAAAAACGGCGCAGGGGGAAATCAACAGGGGCTCGTCAGGTTCCGGTCAGGTTGAGCTGGCAACATTCGCAAACAAGAAACGCAACTGAGACAGCTTATTATTTTCATTTGCGCAATAGCAAGAATCCCAGGAACGCTGTTTATGAACTGCCACCGCCGCAGCACCGTTGCCCCCTCTCCTTTTGCCCGCAAGCCTCTGGCTATTTTTACCGCACTGGTCAGCCTTGGCCTGCCCCTGACGGCAGTTTGCGCCGATGAAGAAGAACAACCTTCCGGGGCAACGGCCAATGCCGCGCCACTGGAGGTCGGCTCAACGGTGGTTACAGCTTCGGGCTTCAGCCAGGACGTGCGCGATGCCCCCGCCAGTATCTCGGTCATCACCCGCGAAGAGCTGGAAAACAAGCAGTTCCGCTCGCTCGCCGATGCGGTACGCAATGTTGAAGGCGTGAGCATCATCGGCGGTGACAAGGGCGAGATTTCCATTCGCGGCATGGAGTCCAGCCACGTCCTGATCCTGATTGACGGTCGTCGCCAGAACACCAGCCAGGTCACGCTCAAGGGCGGCACCTCCGAAGGCCTGGGCATGAACTGGATACCGCCCGTCGAAGCGATTGATCGTATTGAGGTGGTGCGCGGCCCGATGTCCACGCTCTACGGCTCCGAAGCACTGGGCGGGGTGATCAACGTCATCACTCGCAAAGTGGCGCGGCAATGGTCAGGGTCGGTATCCGCGGACCACACCTTCCAGGACAGCTCCAAAGCAGGTGACAGCACGCAACTGGACGGGTACGTGTCCGGTCCGCTGGTCGAAGACAGTCTCGGCATTCAGCTCTGGGGCTACGACAAGCAACGCGACGAGGACAAAATCCTCAACGGCTTCTCCAAATCGACCCGCCACAGCGGCACCGCACGCCTGTGGCTGACCCCTGATGAGCAACAGGAGTTCATGCTCGAAGCCGGCCGCACCGAGCAGGAGTTCTGGAACAACCCGGGCAAAAGCCTGGCGCCTACAGCCGCGAAAAACAACAACCAGTACACCCGCGATACTTATGTTTTGGCCCACACCGGCAACTGGGATTTCGGTACTACCGATATCAGCCTGTATCGCGAAGAAGCGACCCGCGCCAGCGATGTCCAGGCCGGCAATCAGAGCGTCACGCCTGAAGTCACCAACTCGGTATTCGAAAGCAAAATCAGCCTGCCGTTTGACCGCAACGTCTTTGTTGCCGGCGCCCAGTGGAAAAAAGACGAGCTGGAGGCAGACGGTTATTACGCCAGCCCGCAGGGTGCTGGGATTGGCACTTCGATGACAGAAAAATCGCTGTTCGCCGAGAACGAATGGAGCATGACTGACAGCTTCAGCCTGACCACCGGTATTCGCATGGACGACAACGAGTTCTTCGGTCGCCATTGGACACCACGCTTTTACGGCGTATGGCGCCTCAATCCGGACTGGACGCTAAAAGGCGGCGTGGCCAAGGGCTTCAAGTCGCCGACCATCACCCAGACCAACCCCAATATCGGCCTGCCGCAACGCGGTGGTGCTTACACCTGGGGCAACCCGGATTTGAAACCGGAAGAAAGCGAAAACCGCGAAATCGGCCTTTACTACGACGCCGGTGGAAAATTCAGCGGTAATGTCACGCTGTTCGACACCGACTACGAAAACAAGATCGCCAACACCGGCACCCGCCAGCTGTACTACCCGGACGGCAGCCCGGTACCCGCAGACCCGATCACCGGGCGCATCTACAGCACCTATTTCAATATCACCGGTGCCACGGTGCGCGGCATCGAGACCGCTGCCCGTTATCGCTTCAACGACCGGGTGCAGCTCAAGGGCGAGTACACCTACCTGCACTCCAAAGTGTCGAGCGGCGAGGCAACCATTCTAGGCTTTGGCTACCCACTGGCCGAGGGCCAGCCTCTGGTAGCCACGCCCAAGCACTCTGGCAGCGCGACGCTGGACTGGCAAATCATCGACTCGGTTTCCAGCTTCGCCACCGTCAGCTATCGCGGTGAAGAAACCAGCATTGCCTGGGGTCAGGGCGGCGCCGTGTCACAAAGCGAGCAAGCCATCACTACCGTGGATGTGGGCGCCACCTGGCAAGCTACCCAGGATCTGTCCTTGAGCCTGGTCGGCTATAACCTGACCAATCAGGTCAGGGAGCAGGATGTGGACTCCGATTATTCCTATGCCGAAGACGGCCGACGCTTTTGGGTCAAAGCCAACTATACGTTCTGACCCTGAACCGGGCTGCGCGCCCAAGGTATTCATATGAGCGATGCCCTTAATCCTGCGCCGCAGACGGCCTACCGTCTGGCCATTGCCGCACGCACCGTACTGGCCATTTTTGGCAGTTACCTGTTTGCCGCCTTGGCGGCGGCGAGCCTCAGTCTGTTGCTGCCCGGGCCTCGGGCGCAGGCAGTGCTGAGCGCCACCATGCTGGCCTTTGCGCTGTATTGCGCGATGGCAATCTGGGCATTTAGCGCCGCATCTGCAATCCGGGCCTGGCTTGTTGCCTTGGCTTGCTGTGTGCCGCCGGCCCTCCACCTGCTGCTGCGGGAAGTCATGCCATGAAGGCCCTCGGTTTTCGTCAGGCCAACGCCTGGCTGCACACATGGGTCGGGCTGTTACTCGGCTGGTTGCTGTATGCCGTGTTCCTGACCGGTACCCTGAGTTTTTTTCAGGAAGAAATCACGTTCTGGATGAAACCTGAACTGCACGCCTCTGTGCCCGACAACCAGACCGCGCAGCGCCTTGCGCAAGCCATGCAAAGCCTGGCGCCCAACGCTGCACAATGGACCCTCACCCTGCCCGGCGAACGCAATGCCGGGGCGCAGGCACAGTGGTTCGACATCGGCCAGCCGGTCGTCAAAAGGGGCGGCCAAAGCGTGGCCCTGGATGCGGGCACGGCCGAACCGGTGACCCCGCGGGAAACCCGTGGCGGCGGTTTTCTTTGTCGTTTTCACTTTGAGCTGTACGGCATGCCGCGAGTGCTGGCGCGCTGGATCGTCGGTATTGCGACCATGGTGATGCTGGTGGCGATTGTCAGCGGGGTGATCGCCCACAAAAAAATCTTTAAGGAGTTCTTCACTTTTCGTCCACGCAAGGGACAACGCTCATGGCTGGACGCGCACAATGCCACTGCAGTGCTGGCCCTGCCGTTTCACTTGATGATCACCTACAGCGGTTTGTTGCTGCTGATGTTTATGTTGATGCCCTGGGGCGTTGAAAGCGCCTATCGCGGTGATACCCAAAAGTTCTTCAACGAAAGCGGCGGACGCGGTGCCCGTACTGCGCCAGCAATGGGTGCAGGTGATCAGCCATTGGGCGAGCAGGTGCCACTGACGGACGTTGCCCCCCTGCTGGCCCAGGCCGAGCAGCGCTGGCCCCGAGGAGTCAGCAGCATCAGCGTGACCCGGCCCGGCACATCGGATGCCGTCATCGAGCTGCGTGAACGCGGTGGCGACAGCCTGATCGACCGGGGCAACAGCGAACGGCTGCGTTTTGACGGTGTGAGTGGTGCTTTGTTGAACAGCCCACCCGCCCCTGCGATCAGCACGCCCAACGCAATCTATAACGTGTTTTCCAGCCTGCACCTGATCCGCTTTGCCGGTGCTCCGCTGCGCTGGTTCTTCTTTATCAGCGGGGTCGTGGGTACGGCGATGATTGCCACCGGGCTGGTGCTATGGGTGGTCAAACGCCTGCCGGAACGGCAGAAACTGGGGCGCACCCCCATCGGCCATCGTCTGGTCGAGGTGCTCAATGTCGGCACTGTTGCGGGTCTGCCGCTGGCCATTGCCGCCTATTTTTGGGCTAATCGGTTATTACCCGTGGACATGACCCAGCGCAGCGCCTGGGAAATTCGCAGCTTCTTTATCATCTGGTTGCTGTGCCTGGTTCATCCACTGCTGCGCAGCCACAAACGAGCCTGGCTTGAACAGCTCTGGGTAGCTGCAGGGTTATTTGCAGCCTTGCCGCTGTTCAGTTTCGGCCTTGCACACAGCCATCTGCTGGCCAGCCTTGCACAGGGCCAATGGTTGCTGGCGGGCATGGACCTGACCTTGCTCGCCAGTGCAGCGCTGCTTGGCTACGCGGCCTGGAAACTCAACCGCCATCAACCGCTGCAAAGGCCACAGCGCCAACCGCGTACGGTCAACACCCGACAAGAGAGGGCAGCATGATCTGGATATGCCTGGCGTTGAGCTTCAGTGGTTTCAGCGCACTCAGCCTGAGTACCGAGCGCCATCATGGGCAGGTGTTTGCAGACAAAGGCAGCCCGTTCAAGCGCCAGCTATTGCGCCTGCTGGGCTGGCTGCTGCTGGTTGGCGCGGTGATCCCCGGCGTTATCGAACTGGGCCCGTCAGTGGGTATCGCCTTGTGGGCGGCAGTGCTCAGCGTTGCGGCTGGCGGGCTGGTGATATTGCTGACATACCGGCCGCGCCTGATCGTGCCGCTGGCCGTTGCAGGGCCTTCAATGGCATTGGCGGTTTGGGTATTTTAGAACGCGTTATTTGTGCGCGAAGTTTTCTATTTTTACCTGACCATCCGGGAAAGTCGCGATGATTTCCAGCTCGCCACCCATGGCTTGAATGTAATTACGCAACGTACTGATATACATATCAGTGCGCCGCTCCATTTTGGAAACTGCCGCCTGGTTGATATTCAGCGCTTTGGCCAGTGTCTCCTGGCTCAGCGCCTGAGCTTTGCGCAACTCGTGCAAAGGCATTTCCTGCAAATGCTGATGGTATAAAGCCTGGGTTTGCTCACGCGCCTCTGGGGACATGCGCGCTTCAAGTTCGGCAAATTTTTTAGCCATTTTCCTGGCCCTCTTCAATCAGTGTCTGCAAATGGACTTCGTAGAGAATTTCCGCCAAAGGGACATTCTCTTCATACCATCGGTCGTGACCGGTCTTGTCGCCGCCCGTCAACAGCAAGGCGCAGCGGCGTGGGTCAAAGGCATAAAGCACCCGGTAGGGGCGACCTCCATGCTGCACGCGTAGTTCGCGAAGGTTACCGTAGCGTGCCCCATTGATATCGCTGCAATGGGGGAAGCGCAGGGCCGGACCGAGCAGCTCTAGCAATTTGACACTGGCCGCCACGCTGACCTGTTCCTTTTCACTGAGCGTTTCCCACCATAGGCCAAATTCGTCGGTGTACTCAACGTTCCATGTCATGCTCAAAATATTCCACCAAAGGAATATAATCTCAAGGGAATAATCTTAAACACTTCAGATAATGGCCAACTAGTTCTCGGTCCAACCCAAGTGTGAGTGATGGTTTCATCCGGATGCGTTCCTCACGCCGCGGTTAATCGCGGCCAAAAAAAAACGCCCCGAACCAGTCGGGGCGTTTTTATTCAGATGTCCAACCTGTTCAACAGGTCGGTAGCATCAGAAAATGCTGATCGGGTAATCAACAAATACACGTACTTCGTTGCCGCCCACGTTGTACTCGCTGGCGTTGTTCGATACGCGCAACCACGAGCCACGCAGACGCACGCTCAGGTCTTTGACCGGGCCGCTTTGTACGACGTACTTGGCCTGGTTGAAGATTTCGCGCTCGGTACCACGACCACGGTCGGAACCGTCGTCGATGTTGGTGCCGCGCACGTAGGCGATGTTGTAGGTCAGACCCGGAATACCAACGGCACCGAAGTCGAAGCCATAACCCAGCTGCCACGAACGTTCGTCCTTGGCATTGAAGTCGGACCAGTAGGAGTTGGCCAGCAGGATGGTGTTGCCACCGTCGCCCACGCCGCCTGCGTTGCGATAGCCGCCGTACGGGTAGCCGATTTCGCCGGTGCTGCTCTGGTACGCCAGGGTCACCGTGTGCGCGCCGAAAGCGTAGGTGCTTGCCAGGCTCCAGATCTTGTTGTCCTGGCCATCAACCTTCAGCACGTCACGGGCGTAGTCTTCTTTTACGTGAGTACGGTAGCCGTTGAAGTCAAACGTCAGGGACTGTTTGTCTTGCAGCGGGATTGCGTAGGTTACGCCCACGTATTGCTTGTTCAGCTCGTCTTCCATCTCGGAGCCGTACAGGGACGCCGACAGGTTGTCGGTGAACTTGTAGCTACCGCCGAACACGTTGATGCTTTTCAAGTCACCGCTGTCGCGTGCTTCAGCACTTTTACGCGACTCTGCAGTGAAACGACCGACGTTGATTTCCAGACCGTTGATCTCCTTGGAGGTCAACAGGGTACCGGTGAAGCTTTCCGGCATCAGACGCGAATTGTCATACATCAACACCGGCAGCGCAGGCATTTGATCGCCGTACTTGAGCACAGTGTTGGACACGCGAACCTTCACCGCAGCGCCAGCCTTGGCGATGTCGTCAGCCGCTTTACCGCTGGCGCCCTGCTTGAAGAAATCGATACCGCCCGCGCCGCTGTTGCCGCGACCGCCATCCAGACGCAGTGCGTAGATGCCGAAAGCATCCACACCCACACCTACGGTGCCCTGGGTGAAGCCCGAAGTGAATGTGCCGAGGAAACCCTGGCCCCATTCAGCTTTGTCTTGTTGGTGGTTTTTGTAGTCACGGCTGATGTAGGCGTTGCGCGCCAGTACATTGAGGTGGCTGTCTTCTACAAAACCTTTTGCGTCAGCTTGATCGTTAGCCATAGCCTGGGTAGCACTGAGTACGCCCAGAGCGAGAAGACCTATCCGTTTGTTCAACATATTATTTTCCTTATTTCTGAATAGAAGCGCGCTGTGGGGTTCAAGCTGAAACATTGAGTGGTGGTTGCTTCACATAAACAAAAAGACCCGCACGAAGACTGTGTGCAGGTCTTTCGAAAAGTTGGTGTATGGCTTATCGCCACAGGCGTTGGCAGGGATCCTAGCTGCCGTGAAGGCGAGGTGTCAATTTCGTGAAAAATTTGTTAATTGCCAAGGCTTTTCAAAGCTTTGACCGAAGTGTCAGAAATTGTTACTGACAACCATCCAGGCCACAGGCTGGCGCTGAAACGATTGTGTCTGTACCGGTGACGCCAGCGCACTGGCGCAACCAGGCAGCAAAAGCTTCAGGCTTGCCCAAATACTCCCCAAGGTCGATCACCTGATACTGGCCGGACTGCTCCAGTACAACAGTCGGAAAGCCCTGCCCAGCAACCCGGGACAACAATGCCCGGCTGGCCTTGAAGTGGGCCTGCGTTACATCGCCGCTCATCGCAGCGTAAGCGGCGCGGAATGCATCGACATCCAGGCCCATTTCGGTCGCCACTGCCAGCAATACGTCTTTATCGGCAATCCGCCGCCCTTCTGCGTAATGCGCCGTTTGCAGGCGCCCCAACAGCTCCAGGCCGCGCCCGGCCAATTGTTCGGCAACCAGCACGGCGGTGGTCGGCGGCGCCGAATCGAATACTGCCGTGGTGTCGCGCAGCAAGCCTTCGAAGTACCCCTCGCCAAATGGTTGCCCGGTGCATTGGGCAATGCGCTGGTCATGGGGCATCACGTAATCGCGCAGTTGCGCCGACACAGCTCGGCGATGTGCGCCTGCCATCATCCCGCCACCGTGGGCCACGACCGGCAAAATATCGCGCGCGGCGTCGATCAGCGGCTTGGCGCCATAGCACCAGCCGCACAGGGGGTCGTAGATGTAATGCAGGACAGGTGTAGCGGTCATGTAGGGCTCCGGGTCATCACTAAAACAGAACGCCAGCCTAGTCTTGCAGGGCCAGGGGAAAAACATCGGTATGCCTTTTAGTGTGTTGCGCGAACCGGGCGAATCAGGTGCTGTAAGGGCTGCAGGGCAGAGAAACAAACAGAAACATATTTGCAGGGCACGTTATTGGTAATTCTTAACATAAGGCAACAAGAACCATTACCATTCACGCCCTAAAAATATAACGACCCTCTCAACCGCCCGGACACCCCTCAACCATGCTCTCCCCCTGCCGTTTAACACCCTTGAATCTGGGGCTGTGTGCCTTGCTGTACGCCGGATTCAGTAACGCCACCACTGTGCTCCCGGAGCTGTCGATCAGCGCCAGCGAAGCTGAGGCCGATGACCCACGGGTCAAGGATGTCACCACCGCGACTCGCACCTCGACTCCGGCGCGTTATGTGCCGCAAGCCATCGACTCGGTAAAAACCAGCAACGTCCTCGATTACGGCATCAACAGCATCGGCGAAGCCCTGAGCGGGATTCCCAACGTCAGCAGCACTGCCGACACCCGTTTTGACAGCCTGCGCATCCGCGGCTTTGACGCCAGCAACGACTTTTATCTGGACGGTATTCGCGACGACAGCCAATACGTACGCGACCTGCACAATATCGAACGTATTGAAGTGCTCAAGGGCCCGGCGGCCGTGCTGTATGGCCGTGGCAGCCAGGGCGGGATCATCAACCGCGTCAGCAAGATGCCCCAGTCCGGCCGCCAGTCGAGCATTCAGGCCCAGGGCGGCAGCGAGGATTTGCGCAGCCTGTATGCCGACCTTAGCGCTGACCCGAGTGACACCGTGAGCCTGCGCCTGAACATGGGCAACGAAGACAAAAACAGCTTTCGCGATCACGTCAGCGGTAACCGTCAGCTGTTCGCGCCATCGATAAGCTGGCAAATTACCCCCGACCTGAACTGGCTGGTGCAATACGAATACAACCGCTACAACCGTACCCCGGATCGCGGCATTCCGAGCATCGACGGGCGCCCGGCGGATGTCAGCCGTGGCACCACCTACGGCGGGCAAAACGATTTTATCGACGATAAAGTCCAGAACCTGCGCTCGCGCCTGAGCTATGAACTGAGCGACAACTGGCAACTGCGCCATACCCTGGGCGTGTTCAAGCTCGACAGCCAGTTCGAAAACACCTACCTGACCGGCTACGACCCGAAAATCAACAAGGTCAACCGCCAGAGCTGGCAGCAGGACATGACCACCCGCAATATTTTCAACAACCTCGAAATCGAAGGCGGCTTTGACACCTTTGGCCTGGAGCACCGCCTGCTGACCGGGCTGGAACTCGGCAGCCAGCGCCGCGACCCCAAACTCTACAAAGCCGGGGGCGTACCGCCAGTAGATGTGTACAACCCCGATCGTAGCCTGCGCCCGACCGGGCCGATGGTAATTTCCAGCGACAACCACACCGAAGTCGAGAGCCAGGGCCTGTATGTCCAGGACCAGCTTCGCCTCAACGATCAATGGCAGGTACTGGCCGGCTTGCGTTACGACCGCTTTAACGTCGAGACCACCAACCATCTCAGGCCCTTGATCCCGACCGAAGAACGCCAAAGCCACAGCACCAGCCCGCGACTTGGCGTGGTCTGGACGCCGCTGCAAAACCACTCGTTCTACGCCTCGTGGACCAAGACCTTCTCACCGGTGGGCGGCGGCCTGATCGGCATCACCCCCGGTGCTGCAGGCAACACCAACGACCTGAGTCCGGAGCTGACCAAGCAAAAGGAAATCGGCGTCAAAAGCGACTGGCTGGACGAGCGTCTGAGCACCACCCTGGCGGTGTATGAGCTGGAACTCTACAACCGCCGCACCAAGGACCCGGACGACCCGACCATCACCCTGCTCTCCGGCCTGCAACGCTCACGCGGCATCGAACTGACCGCCAGCGGCAAGCTGGGCGGCAACTGGTACATGCGCGGCGGCGTGGGTGTGCAGGATGCAACGGTGGTCAAGGACAACAACGGGCTTGAGGGCAAACGCATCAATGGCGTGGCCAAGCACAATGGCAGCCTGTTTATTACCTGGAAGCCGGAGATGGGCTGGTACGCCGAAACGGGCCTGACCCTGGTGGGCCAGCGTTATGCCGATAACCAGAACACCGTGGTATTGCCGGGCTACGGGCGCTGGGATGCGTTGGCGGGGTATCGCGAAAAAGACTGGGATGTGAGCGGTGCGCTGACCAACCTGACCGACCGTTACTACTATGCGTCGGCCACCAGCGCCGCGCAGATCATGCCGGGCGAGCCGCGCAGCCTGGTGATGACGGGGACGTACAAGTTCTGAATAAGTACTGACCCTGTGGGAGCGGGCTTGCTCGCGATTGAATCACTGCGGTATGTCAGAGAGACCGCAGCGCATTTATCGCGGGCAAGCCCGCTCCCACATCCCTCAGATTTTGTACGGCGCAGGCTGCTGCTGGGTCAGGCAATGGATATTGCCACCACCCAGCAGCAACTCACGACCCGGCACCATCACCACTTCGTGCTGCGGGAAAATTTTCTGCAGGATGTCTTTTGCCTGCGCATCCATAGGGTCATTAAAGCTCGGTGCGATGATGCCACCGTTGACGATCAGAAAGTTCACATAGGAACCGGCCAGACGCTCAGTCGGATTACGGTCCTGGCTTCCAGCCACTTTATCAACACCGTCACACTCTTCCTGGGTCGCATACATCGGCCCCGGGATCGGCATTTTGTGCACCACAAACGGCCGCCCCTTGGCGTCAGTGCTGGTCGCCAACACCTTCATCGCCGCATGGCAGCGCACGTAGTTAGGGTCACGCTCGTCGTCAGTCCAGGCCAGCAATACCTCACCCGGAGCAACGTAGCAGCAGAAGTTATCCACATGGCCGTCGGTTTCGTCGTTGAACAGGCCGTCCGGCAGCCAGATGATCTTGTCCACAGCCAGATGCGAGCGCAGCACGTCTTCGATTTCTTCGCGTGACAGATGCGGGTTGCGGTTGCGGTTCATCAGGCATTCGGCCGTGGTGATCAGCGTGCCTTCACCATCGACGTGGATTGAGCCGCCTTCAAGCACAAAACCTTCGGTGTAGTAACGCGGGCAACGTTCGATTTCCAGTACCTTGCTGCCCACTTGCTGGTCACGGTTCCACGGGAAGTACAAACCACCGTCGAAGCCGCCCCAAGCGTTGAAATCCCAGTTTACGCCGCGCACTTCGCCACTGCGGTTGATCACGAAGGTCGGACCGCTGTCGCGTACCCAGGCATCGTCGCTGGATATTTCGACCACACGAATATTCGGCACATCGAGCTGAGCGCGGGCGTTTTCGTACTGGGCTGCCGACACCCCGACGGTCACCGGTTCAAAACGCGCAATGGCCTTGGCCACAGCCGCGTGTGCCGCCTGGGCCGGCTTGCCGCCCAGGCGCCAGTTGTCCGGACGTTCAGGCCAGATCATCCACGTCTGGGTCTGCGCAGCCCATTCGGCAGGCATGTAAAAGCCGTCAGCGCGCGGCGAACTGTGCAAAGTGGTCATCTGGACTCCTGGAAAACGTCTTGGGTTTTGAGTGCGAAACAAACAGGACAGTGGACGCAGCTCAGCTTTGCGTCAACGGCGAGCACACTTATAGCCGATAAATATCGGCAAAAAAAACACTTTATAAGTTTTAACGCGTATTTAAACCGTGAATAAACAGATATTAATCTGCATCTTTATCCCTACCGCTATTTTCCCGACAGCTCCCACTTGCACCCCCCGCCGCATCCCCACAAGCTATACCTCATACGTTTAAGTGCCTTCGGGGAATAAGGGATCACCACATGCGCATTTTAGTCACCGGCGGCGCCGGTTTTATTGGTTCAGCGTTGATCCGTCATCTGATCAAAAATACCGGGCATGAAGTGCTCAACCTCGACAAGCTGACCTACGCCGGTAACCTGGAATCGCTGCAAAGCATTGCCACCGATACCCGCTACGAATTCGTGCAGGCCGATATCGTCGATCAGGCAGCGGTCAGCGCGATCATTGCGCGTTTCCAGCCGCAGGCGATCATGCACCTGGCGGCCGAGTCCCACGTTGACCGCTCCATCGATGGCCCGTCGGACTTTATCCAGACCAATATCGTCGGTACCTACAGCCTGCTGGAAGCCACCCGCGCTTACTGGTTGACCTTGCCTGAGCCGGAAAAAAGCGCATTTCGCTTCCACCATATTTCCACCGACGAAGTGTATGGCGACCTGCACGGCGTCGACGATCTGTTCACCGAGACTACCCCCTACGCGCCAAGCTCGCCGTACTCGGCCAGCAAGGCGGCGTCCGACCATCTGGTCCGCGCCTGGAACCGTACCTACGGTTTGCCGGTGTTGCTGACCAACTGCTCGAACAACTACGGGCCGTTCCACTTCCCGGAAAAACTGATCCCGCTGGTGATCCTCAACGCCCTCGCCGGCAAGCCGCTGCCGGTGTATGGCAATGGCCTGCAAGTGCGTGACTGGCTGTTCGTCGAGGATCACGCCCGCGCCCTGCTGAAAGTCGTGACCGAAGGTGTCGTAGGCGAGACCTACAACATCGGCGGGCATAACGAGCAAAAGAACATCGACGTGGTGCGCAGCATCTGCGCCCTGCTCGAAGAACTGGCGCCCGAGCGTCCGGCGGGCGTCGCGCAGTTTGCCGACCTGATCACCTTCGTCCAGGACCGCCCGGGCCACGACCAGCGCTACGCGATCGACGCCGGCAAAATTGAACGCGAGCTGGGCTGGGTGCCCGAAGAAACTTTCGCAACCGGCCTGCGCAAAACCGTGCAGTGGTACCTGGACCATCTGGAGTGGTGCCAGCGCGTGCAAGACGGCAGCTATCAGGGCCAGCGCCTGGGCTTCACCGAGCCCAGGGACCTGATCGCGTGACTGACCTTAAAACCCCGTTGAACATCCTTATCAGCGGCAAAACCGGCCAGGTTGCCGTTGAGTTGCAAAAGCACCTTGCCGGTCTGGGCAACCTGATTGTGCTGGGCCGCGATGTACTCGATCTGAGCCAGCCCGAGCAAATCCGTGCCCAGGTGCGGGCGCACAAGCCGGACTTGATTATCATTGCCGCAGCTCACACTGCCGTGGATCAGGCTGAAAGCGAGCCGGAACTGGCCTTTGCCATCAACGCCACCGCACCGGGTGTGTTTGCTGAAGAAGCGGCGGCCCTGGGCATCCCCTTGATTCACTACTCCACCGACTACGTGTTTGATGGCAGCAAACCTGCGCCCTACACCGAAGACGACGCCACCAACCCGCTCGGCGTATACGGCAAAAGCAAGCTGGCGGGAGAACTGGCCATCGCGGCGAGCGGTGCCCGACACTTGATCCTGCGCACCAGTTGGGTGTACTCGACCCATGGTAAAAACTTCCTGCTGACCATGCAGCGCTTGCTGCAAGAACGCCCGGAATTACGCGTAGTGGCTGACCAGATCGGCGCACCGACCTGGGCCGGCACCATAGCCCGAAGCACGCGGGCATTGATCGAGCGCTGGCAAGCCGGTGAAACCGGGGCATGGGGCACCTACCACCTGACTGCTCAGGGTGAAACTTCGTGGTTTGGCTTTACCCAGGCCATCGCCGCGCACCTGAGCGCCCAGGGCAAGGCCTGCGCGACGCTGGAACCCATTCCTGCCAGCGCCTACCCGACACCCGCAGCACGGCCGCAAAACTCGCGCCTGGATTGCAGCAAGCTGGCCCGCGAATGGCAAGTCACCCAACCCGAATGGACCGCCGCGCTGAGCGATTGCGTGGCCGAGCAACCACGCTAACGCCAATCCCCTTGTGGGAGCGGGCTTGCTCGCGATGACATCACTGCGGTCTGCCTGACAAACCGCGCCGTTTGCATCGCGAGCAAGCCCGCTCCCACAGGGTTCGTTGGGTATACTGCAACGTATTCTTGCAGCGCAGCTCAACGATGATCACCTCTTCCTCAGTTCCTCGCAGACCCCGCTGGCGTAGCCTGGCCTTATTGGCGCTGTGCCTGGCGCCTTTGCTGTGGCCGCTGCAACACCTGGCCGAGCGCTATTACCGCAGCGAACTGGCCGGGCAAAACCGCCAGACGCTCGACCTGTACGTGGCCAACCTGCTGGGCACGCTGCATCGCTATGAGGTGCTGCCGCAGATTCTGGGCCAGTTGCCTGACCTGCGCGAGCTGCTGGCTGACCCAGAAAGCCCGCAAGCCCTGAGTAAAGCCAATCAGTTGCTCAGTGAAATCACCAGCCAGACCGGCGCTGAAGTCATGTACCTGGTGGATGCTCATGGTGACACTATTGCGACGTCGAACTGGAATAAAAGCGATAGTTTTATCGGACGTAACTTTGCCTTCCGCCCCTATTTCAGCGAAGCGATGCAAGGCAAGCTCGGGCGCTTTTTCGGCCAGGGCACGACCTCCGGAAAACGCGGCTACTACTTTGCCGCACCGGTTGAGGTAGACAACCAAAAGCTTGGCGTACTGGTGGTCAAGGTCGACCTCGACCACACCGAGCGACTCTGGGGCAAAACACCGGAACAACTGTTGCTGACCGACAGCAATGGGGTGGTCATTCTCACTTCGCGCCCTGAATGGCGCTTCAGGTCCACCCGTGATCTGTCTGAGGACTGTCTCTTATACACATCTGGGTTTGGGGGGTGTGGGTTTAAAAAAAAAATGGGGGGGGGGGGGGGGGGGGGGGGGGGGG
>NZ_JASJWL010000044.1:0-40312 GCF_035019225.1 Pseudomonas sp. CCC4.1
AGATGTGTATAAGAGACAGACCCCACCCGCATCCCCCTCACCTGGCAGGCTGGCAGGCTGATCGCTGGCAAATCTGTGAGGTTCCAGCCGTGGTGTGACTGAGTACCGCGGGCGCACAACGATGTCCTTCTCACCCACCCACACCTCGCGAACATCAATCGCCATGGCGGTGCTCGGCACGCCGGGCAAAGCCAGCAAGTCAAAACCTTTGAACAAGCTCGCCATCTTGGCCACATGGCCTGGCATGAAAGGGGCATCGCGCTCTGACTGCCAGGCGAGCCCCGAGGGTGCTCGTTGCAACCGTTAAAAACACGCCATTGCTGAAAAAACGCAACCCGCAGAAAAGACATTGTGTTGTTTCGAAAACAAATGTTATGTTGATAACAGAAGGCGAGAAAATGACACGCCGATAACAATCACATGCTTGGCGTGCTCCTATGTCCCCGGAAAAGAACAGTTTTCTTCAGTTGCTGGAACATGAGTTTTCCAACCTGACCCCCACCGGCAAGCGCATCGCCAGTTACTTGCTGGGCAATCCGCAGCAGTTGCCGTTCGAGTCTGCCGACAGCATTGCCCAGCAGGCCAGCACCAGCGGCATTTCCGTAGGCCGGTTCTTGCGCTCGCTGGGTTATCAGAACCTCGATGAGGTCAAGCAGAGCCTGCGCGGTGACGCTCCCGGCTCCTGGCTGATCACCGACCGCATCGGCGCCTTTCGCGCCGAAAACACCAACGACGATGCCCTCGAACGCTCCATGCACCGCGAAGTCGAGGCCATCCAGCAGGTTTACGGCCTGGCCCGCAGCGACGCTTTTGCCCGTATCGTGCAGCGCATTCATCAAGCCGATGCGGTGTTTATCCTCGGCATCCAGTCCACCCGCGGGATTCTCACCGCGTTTCACAGCCACCTCGAATACATCCGCCCCAAGGTCTATTACGTTGACGGCCTTTCCGGCATCTATGCCGAAACCCTGAACTCCGGCTTTGCCAACCCCTACGCGATCATTGCCGATTTTCGCGCCTATTCCAGCGTCACCCAGACCTTCTGTGACGCCGCCATCGACAACGATTTACCGCTGGCCCTGATCACCGATCTGCAGTGCCCATGGGCCCGGGACTACCCGACCCTGGATCTGTTGCAGATCAAGACCGATGTTGGCCAGTTCTGGGATTCACCGGCCCCCCTGGCGTGCCTGCTTAACCTGTTGGTGTCGGCCGTCGCGGAAAAATACGGCGAGCATCTGGATGCACGCCTGGCCAAAAACCGTCAGTTGCAAAAAGCTTTCGGCCAGTTCGAAGGCTGAGCCCCTCGCCCAAAACAAAACAGCACTGGAGTGTTTGTGTGAACCAAAGCGTTGCAAGCCCGAGCCCGCTCGTTGATATCGATGCCGAGCAGTACCAGGTGCAGATCGAGATGATCTATGCCACCGCCGACAACCTGGCCGGCAAAGTGATCTACCCCAACGCCCGCTGCCAGCTGCATCGCGATGCCGCCCAGTGCTTGCGCAAGGCCGTCGAGCTGGCCAGCCTGGCGGGTTTTACCCTGCGTATCTATGACGCCTACCGACCGCCCTATGCACAGTTTTTGTTATGGGAAGCCCTGCCCAATGGCGACTACGTGCGCGACCCGCACCTGGGCTCCCATCACAGCCGCGGCGTCGCCGTGGACCTGACCCTGGTGGACAGCGACGGCCAGCCGTTGGACATGGGCACCGCCTTTGACGCGATGCAAGACCAGTCCCATCAGTTCTACCCCGACCTGCCGGTCAACGTGCAGCGCAATCGCCTGCTGCTGCTGGGCATCATGCTGATCGCCGGGTTCCACGCAATTGCCACTGAGTGGTGGCATTACGAGTTGCCCAACGCCGACGACTACCCCCTGATCAACGAATGATACGGCCCACGAAACCACAGAGTTTCGAGGCCAGCGCCACTGCTTGAAGACAACAAGAAAACGCTGCACACCTGCTTGACCTGCTACTGCCCGGTTATAGATTCCAAAAATAAACCTACTTCCAGACATCAAATGTTGAAGGAAACCGGCATGACCCTCACTGATACCGTGACCCGCACCACCGCTTCACGTACCCGCTCACTGCTGCCTGGCCTGCTCTGCGCCGCCCTGAGCCTAGGGGCCTGGCAAGCCGCAACCGCGGCCACCGCCCAGGACACGCTGATTATCGGCAAGCCTGCCGACCCGCAGACCCTGGACCCGGCCGTGACCTTCGACAACAACGACTGGACCATCACCTACCCGTCGTACCAGCGACTGGTGGGCTACAAGACCGACGGCGAAAAAAGCAGCACCGAAGTCCAGGGTGACCTGGCCGAAAGCTGGACTGTGTCGCCGGACAACCTGGTCTGGGAGTTCAAGCTCAAAACCGGCAACAAGTTCGATGACGGCACCGAAGTCGACGCCAACGCCGTCAAGTTTTCCTTCGATCGCCTGATGACCCTCAAGCAAGGGCCGTCGGGTGCATTCCCGGAAGACATGGTGGTCGCAGTGGTTGATCCGCAAACCGTCCGCTTTACCCTCAAAACCCCGTTCGCACCGTTCCTGTTTACCCTGGCCCACAATGGCGCGTCCATCGTCAACCCGCTGGTGGCCAACAAGGGCGCTGAAGCCAACGCCTGGCTCTCCAGCCATACCGCAGGCTCGGGCCCATACCGCCTGGCCAGCTGGCAGAAAGGCCAGTCCCTGACCATGGAACCCAACCCCCACTACGCCGGTGCCAAGCCGGCGTTGAAAACCGTGGTACTGAAAATCATCGCCGAGCCTTCGGTACGCCGCCTGCAACTGGAGCGCGGTGACCTGGACATCATCGAAGACATGCCTGAAGACCAGCTCGGCTCACTGGCCAGCAAGCCAGGCGTGGTGGTCAAGGAATACCCGTCGCTACGGGTCACCTACCTGTACCTGAACAACAAGCAGGGCCCGTTGACCAACGTCGATGCGCGCCGGGCCATCACCGAGGCCGTGGACTACAACGGTATCGTCAAGGGTATTCTCAAGGGCAAGGCCGAATTGCTCAACGGGCCGATCCCGGACGGCATGTGGGCCTACGACAGCTCGCTGCCCGCCATGAAACAGGACATGCAGGCCGCCGCCGACAGCCTGGCCAAAGTGCCGAAGAAAATCACCAACCTGAGCTACATGTACTCGGACAAGGACGCCAACTGGGAACCGATCGGCCTGACCCTGCAAGCCGCGCTGATGCCCCTGGGCATCAACCTCAAGCTGGAAAAGACCGCCAACGCCACCCTGCGCGAACGTGTCGGCCAGGCCGACTATGACATCGCCGTCGGCACCTGGAGCCCGGACTTCGCCGACCCCTACATGTTCATGAACTTCTGGTTCGACTCAAAAATGCAGGGTCTGCAGGGCAACCGCTCGTTCTACAGCAACCCCCAGGTCGACACCCTTATCCGTGAAGCGGCAACCACCAGCGACACGGGCAAGCGCACCGAGCTGTACCAGCAGGCGCAAAAACAAGTGCTCGCCGACAGCGCTTACGTTTACCTCTTTCAAAAGAGCTACACCCTGCCAATGCGTGATTCAGTCAAAGGCTATGTGTTCAATCCCATGCTTGAGCAAGTGTTCAACCTGGGCAGCATGAGCAAGTAAAGCTGCTGCTGCGTGCGCGCCGGCAATGGCGCGCACGGTTGTGGATTTCTGTCGTTAGAGTGACTGAGGTGCCCTATGGCCTTCCTGACGTTGTTGCGCAAGCGCCTGCTTGGCCTGTTACTGGTCGTGTTCGGTGTCTCGCTGATTACCTTTACCATTTCCCACCTGATTCCCGGCGACCCTGCCCGGCTGATCGCCGGTGACCGGGCCAGCGATGCGCTGGTGGCCGGCATCCGTCATCAACTGGGCCTGGATTTGCCGCTGTACCAGCAATACGGCCGTTACGTGCTCGACCTGGTGCAGGGCGACCTGGGCACCTCGATCCGCACCAATCGTCCGGTGCTGGAAGACTTGCAGGCGTTCTTCCCGGCCACCCTGGAACTGGCACTGGTGGCGCTGTTTCTGGCCATCCTGGTCGGCGTGCCGCTGGGTGTGCTGTCGGCGGTCTATCACAATCGTGCCATTGACCAGATCGCCCGCACACTGGCCGTGACCGGCATCTCGACCCCGGCGTTCTGGCTGGGCCTGGGCGCCATCGTGCTGTTTTACGGCCACATCGGCTGGCTGCCTGGCGGCGGGCGTTTGTCCGAAGGTCTGACGCCACCGTCGACAATTACCGGCTTCTACCTGATTGACGCATTACTGGCGGGTAACTTCAGCCTGTTTGTCGATGCACTCAAGCACCTGATCCTGCCCGCAGCCACCTTGGGCTTTGTGACCCTTGGGGTTATCTCGAGGCAAATTCGTTCTGCCATGCTCGACCAGCTGGGCGAGGACTATATCCGCACCGCCCGCGCCTATGGCTTGTCGAAATGGACCGTGATCCTGCGCCACGCCTTGCCCAACGCACTGATCCCTTCGGTCACGGTGCTTGGGCTGACCCTCGGCGACCTGCTCTACGGTGCAGTCCTGACCGAAACCGTATTCGCCTGGCCGGGCATGGGCGCCTATGTGGTCAAGTCGATCCAGTCCCTGGATTTCCCGGCGGTGATGGGCTTCGCCATCCTGGTGTCGTTTATCTATGTACTGCTGAACATGGCCATCGATCTGCTGTACCGCGTGATCGACCCGCGCATCGGCGAGGTGAATTGAAATGTCCGTGCCTTTGACCGCAATACCGCGCCCGCAATGGCGTGAAAAGCTCACTTACCTGACCTGGCAGATCCGCCGCAGCCCGCTGACCATGGCAGGCCTGCTGATCACCCTGATGGTGGTGATGTGCATGATTTTCGCCCCCTGGCTGGCCAGCCATGACCCCAATACCCTGAACCTTGCCGAGCGCCTGGCGCCGCCTTCCGCCGAGCACTGGTTCGGCACTGATGAAGTGGGCCGCGACCTGTTCAGCCGGGTACTGTACGGCAGCCAGCAATCGGTGGGTGTCGGTCTGTTCGTGGCCTTTGCCTCATGCTTTATCGGCGGCCTGCTGGGCTGTTTTTCCGGTGTAATAGGCGGACGCTTCGATGCCCTTACCATGCGCCTGATGGACATCATGCTGTCGGTGCCGTCGCTGGTGTTGATCATGGCCCTGGCCGCCGCACTGGGCGCCAGCCTGTTCAACGCCATGCTGGCCATCACCCTGGTGCGGATTCCGTCCTATGTGCGCCTGGCCCGCGGCCAGGCCCTTGGCATTCGCCAGATGGGCTACGTGAAAGCCGCCGAAACCTTCGGTGCCCAACGCTGGCACATGGTCCACTGGCATGTGGCGCGCAACGCCATGCCACCCTTGCTGGTGCAACTGAGCCTGGACATCGGTAGCGCCATTCTCATGGCTTCGGCACTGGGCTTTATCGGCCTGGGCGCGCAACAGCCCACGGCGGAATGGGGCGCGATGGTCGCCACGGGGCGCAATTACATCCTCGACAACTGGTGGTACTCGACCTTTCCGGGGCTGGCGATCCTGATCACCGCCACCGGTTTCAACTTGCTGGGCGATGGCGTGCGCGATCTGCTCGACCCGCGGCAACAGGGGAAATGACCATGACTCACTCGCAACCGGTACTGGCCATCGACAACCTGAGCCTTGAGTTCCCGGCCTACAAGAGCAGCGTCAAGGCGTTGAACGGCGTGTCGCTGCACGTCAACCCCGGCGAGATTGTCGGTGTGGTCGGCGAGTCCGGCTCGGGCAAATCGGTGACCGCCATGCTGAGCATGCGCCTGCTGCCCGAACGCAGCTATCGCATCACCTCCGGCAGCCTGAGCATGCTCAACCGCGACATGCTCAGCGCCCCTGAAAAGGACCTGCTGAAAATTCGTGGCCGCGATGCGGCGATGATCTTCCAGGAGCCCATGACCGCCCTGAACCCGACCCGCCGCATCGGCCGACAAATGCTCGATGTCATCATCCACCACCAGAAAATCAGTGCTGCCGCGGCCCATGCCAAGGCTGTCGCCCTGCTGCGCGACATGCATATCGCCAGCCCCGAGCAGGTGCTGGAAAGCTACCCCTTCGAGCTGTCGGGGGGCATGCGCCAGCGGGTGATGATTGCCCTGGCTTTCTCTTGTGAGCCACAACTGCTGATCGCCGACGAACCCACCACTGCGCTGGATGTGACCGTGCAACGCCAGGTGCTGCTGTTGCTGCGCGAAAAGGCCCGACAAAAAGGCACCGCCATTCTCCTGATTACCCATGACATGGCGCTGGTGTCACAGTTCTGCGACCGGGTCTACGTGATGTACACCGGCGCGGTGGTGGAACAGGGGCTCACCGCCGATGTCATGAGCCACCCGCAACACCCTTACACCCGTGGCCTGCTCAGCGGCCTGCCGGAGATGGTCGAGCCGGGGCAACCGCTGCTGACCATCCCCGGGCAAGTACCCAACCTGGCACGCCTGCCCACCGGCTGCACGTTCGCCGAACGCTGCGTGCATGCCATGCCGGTGTGCGGTGAACGCCCGGTGCTCACCGCCATCAACCGTGACGAACAACGCAAAACCGCGTGCTGGTTGCCGCAACAGGAGCTTTCGCAATGAACAGCGCACTGATCTACCCCGTCAAGCAGAGCGGCCCCGAGATTCTGAAACTTGCCGATGTGCGCGTGCGCTTCCCTGTCAGCAACGACTGGCTGGGACGTCCCCGGGGCTATGCCCACGCACTCAATGGCATCGACCTGCAGGTACGGGCCGGTGAAACCCTGGGCATCGTCGGCGAGTCGGGTTGCGGTAAAAGCACCCTGGCACAATTGCTCATGGGCCTGCTCAAACCCAGCAGCGGCGAACTGAGCTGGGCCAACGGCAGCAAGGGCGAAGGCAGCAGCAACGTGCAGATCGTGTTCCAGGACCCGCAATCGTCGCTCAACCCGCGCCTGCCGATCTGGCGCATCATCACCGAACCGCTGTACGCCCGCGGCATGCGCTCGCGCGAACAAATGCGCAGCATTGCCGCCAAAGTGGCGGCTCAAGTGGGCATTCGTCCGGAATATCTGGACCGTTTCGCCCACCAGTTTTCCGGCGGGCAACGTCAGCGCATCGCAATTGCCCGGGCACTGTCATCAGACCCGGACATTATCGTTCTCGATGAGCCAACATCTGCACTGGATATCTCGGTGCAGGCGCAAATCCTCAACCTGCTGGCCGAACTGCAGCAGGCACGCAACCTCACCTACATACTGATTTCCCATAACGTATCGGTGGTACGCCATATGGCCGACCGCGTGGCGGTGATGTATCTGGGGCAAATCGTCGAACTGGGCAACGCCGCCCAGGTGCTCGATCAACCGCGCCATCCCTATACGCGCCTGTTGTTTGAAGCGGTACCGCGCCTGGGTGTGCCCTTGCTGGCCGAGCAGGTAGCGGCGCCCACCGAACTGCCGGGCAACCGCAAACTGCCCGAAGGCTGTTTCTTTCTCGAGCGTTGCAGCGCCAGCCGTGAAGGCTGCAAGCAAGCACAGGTAATGCGCGGCGGCGAGCACCAGCGGGTGCGGTGTCACGTTATTGGCTGAAACCGCTTTGCGAACCGGCATGGATGCCGGTAGCGCCGGATATAGACCCGGTATCCGGCTTGGCCACAACTCAAACCAGCCGTTGTATCTGCTTATGCCGCCACACGAGTCGGTAATAAGCCGTCTGTAGCACCAGCATGACCACATAGGTCACCGGGAACGCCATCCATACGCCTTGCAGGCCAAAGTGCGCATCCAGCATATAAGCCGCTGGCAGCTCGATGCACAGCACGCAAAAAATCGTGATCGCCATCGGCACCAGCACCACGCCACTGGCCCGCATGATCCCGCCGATCACTGCCTGGAAGCCAAACACCAGCACGCTCCACAGCATGATATGCAGCAAGTGCTCAGCCCGTACCCGCGCCTCGACATCGGTGATGAACAGGCCCAGCAACCAGTGCGACAGCACATAACCGAGCACCACCAGGGCACCGGTCAGGCACAGATTGATCAGCAAACCGGTGCGCAGGATCGGCCCGATACGCTCGATGCGTCCGGCACCAATGGCCTGGGCCCCGAGGATCGAGGCGGTAATGGCAATCGACAGCGCCGGAAACTGCACATAATTGACGATCTGGGTCACTGCGCCATAGGCCGCCGTAGCCTGGGAACCGTGACTGTTGACCAGCGCCAGAATCACCAGTTCGGACAGCGACAGCACCACCATCTGCACCCCGGTTGGCAAGCCGATGCGCAGCACCTTGCCCAGGATCTCGCGGTTCAGGCGCAGCGCGGCCCACAGTTCACGGTCAGGCGCCATCACATGTTTTTTATGACGCAAGCGCAGGACCAAAAACAGCATGGCCAGTACGTTACCCACCAGCCCTGCATAGGCCGCACTTTGAATACCCAAAGTTGGCAAACCGCCCCAGCCCAGGATCAGCGCTGGGGTCAGCAGCAACCCCACCACCGTGGAGACCATCAGCGCCAGCAACGGCGAAACCGTATCGCTGACCCCACGCAAAATCTGGGTAAAGAGGATAAAGACCAGCAGCAACGGCATGATCAGCATCATCACCCGGGCATAGCCGACGGCCTCTTCCAGCACGTCAACCGGGGTGCCCAACGCCAGCAGGGCCGGGCGCGCCAGCAGGCTGCCCAGCACCGCGGCAACCAGGCCGATCACCGCGCCAAGGGTCAGGGTTGCCCCGGTGATCTGCTTGACCAGTGCGGTTTCCCGCGCCCCCCAGGCCTGTCCGATCAGCACCGAGGCACCGGCGCCCAGACCGATGACCAGGGCGATAAAGAAAAACACGATGGGAAACATCCCCGACACCGCAGCCAAGGCCTGGGTGCCCAGCAACTGGCCAACGTAAATCCCGTTGAGGGTGCCGGAAAAGCTCTGCAGGAAATTGGACAGGACCATCGGCGCCAGGAAGATCAGGTAGATCTGCCATAGCGGCCGTTGTGAAGGGGTTTGCATGGAAAGTGAGTCCCGGAAAATAACGACGTGGGGTTATACCGCATATGTAACTTAATATTGAAGCCAATCCGCCCTCCTCCAAAGCCCCGGGCAATGGCCTTAGATCTGACTTTTCTAACAGCTGGCTGAACATGAAGAAATATTAAGAAACGTTTCAGCTTTTTCGAGGCAAAATGTGCTCACCGATAAAAAAGACCATCAGGTGGCGGTATGACCCGTATTTTGACCATTGAAGACGATGCCGTAACGGCGAAAGAAATCGTGGCGGAACTGACCAGCCACGGCCTGGAGGTCGATTGGGTCGCCAATGGCCGGGAAGGTCTGGTGCGCGCAGTCAGTGGCGACTACGACCTGATCACCCTCGACCGCATGCTTCCCGAACTGGACGGCCTGGCGATTGTCACCACCTTGCGCACCATTGGCGTGAGCACACCGATCCTGATGATCAGCGCCCTCTCCGATGTCGATGAGCGCGTGCGCGGCCTGCGGGCCGGGGGCGATGACTACCTGACCAAACCCTTTGCCAGCGATGAGATGGCGGCCCGCGTGGAAGTACTGCTGCGGCGCAAAAGCCCGGCCGACAAATACGAAACCTCGCTGCGCGTCTCCGACCTGGAGCTCAACCTGATTACCCGCGAAGCCAGCCGCAGCGAACAACAGCTGAGCCTGCTGCCCACCGAGTACAAGTTGCTGGAATTCCTGATGCGCAACACCGGGCAGATCCTCTCGCGCATGATGATTTTCGAGGAAGTCTGGGGCTATCACTTCGACCCGGGCACCAACCTGATCGATGTGCACATCGGTCGTCTGCGCAAAAAAATAGATCCGCCGGGCCAGGTGCCTCTGATTCGCACTGTTCGAGGCTCGGGTTATGTCATTGCCGAACCCCTCTAAGGGCTGGCGTTCTTCCAGCAGCCGGCTGCTGGCGCTGTACAGTTTTCTGTTTGTGGCCTGGAGCTGCATCCTGATGGGAGTGCTGTATTACGAAGTATCGGACTACCTGGGCAACCTGGCCAGACACTCCCTGATGCAGCGCCAACACCTGTTTGCTCGCTTTGAGGGTGAGCAACTCGACGAAGCGCTGGCCACCAGCATGACGTTCGATTTGCGTACAGTGGATGCCTATGGCCTGTTCGATGCGCAACACAGGCCGTTGAGCGGCCCGATCCAGACCATCCCTGCCGGGTTGCCTCTGGACGGGCAGATCCATGCCTTGAGCACCTGCATTGACTCCGACGACCCCAATCTACCGCAAGACAGCTGCGATGCCGTAGCCACGCACACCAATGACGGGCGCTGGCTGGTGCTGGTGCGCGATAACGGCTCATTGTTTGCCGTAACGCGGATTATTCTGCATGCGCTGTTCTGGGGTGTGTCGCTGACCATCATCCCCGGTATTGCCGGCTGGCATTTGTTGCGCCGCCGCCCGCTGCAGCGCATCCGGTCGATTCAGGCCAGTGCCGAAGCAATTGTCGCAGGCGACCTGACCTACCGTCTGCCGCTGTCCAACCGCCGTGACGAACTGGACATGCTGGCCGCCATCGTCAACGCCATGCTCGATCGCATCGAACTGCTGATGCACGAGGTCAAGGGTGTGTGCGACAACATTGCCCACGATTTGCGCACCCCGCTCACCCGCTTGCGCGCCCAGCTGTACCGGATGCGCCAGCAAGCCGTCGAGGGCTCGGCCGAGGCGTTGCAGCTGGACGAAGTGATCGGCGAAACCGACACCCTGATGGCACGCTTTCGCGGTTTGTTGCGCATCTCGGAACTGGAAGATCATCAGCGTCGTTCCGGTTTCCTGCAACTCGACCCGTTGCCTCTGTTGCAGGAGCTGTACGATTTTTACCTGCCGCTGGCTGAAGAGGGTCAGGTGACGTTGACGCTCGAAACGCCAGCGGCCTTGCCTGGCCTCACGGGCGATCGGGCTTTGTTGTTCGAAGCCCTGTCCAACCTGCTGAGCAATTCGATCAAGTTCACCCCGCCCGGCGGCGAGGTGATCCTGCGGGCGACCGACGACAATGGCAGCCCGCTCATCGAAGTGCTCGATACCGGCCCCGGCATCCCCGAGGCCGAACGGGTGGCGGTGTTCCAGCGCTTTTACCGGGTTGATGACAAGCACAGCGGCTTTGGCCTTGGCCTGTCCATCGTCGCCGCCATCGTCAACCTGCACGGCTTCAGCCTGGAGGTGAACAACCGCGAGAGCGGCGGCGCCCGGCTGACCCTGCATTGTCGCCAGAGCCTGATCAATCCCGGCTGACCGCGTTGCCTTTAATCGCGAGCAAGCCCGCTCCCACATGGACGATGCACATCCTGTGGGAGCGGGCTTGCCCGCGATTGGGGGGCACCACGGTGCTCCCGCAAAAAAACAATCCTCTGGCTCGATAGACACAACTTGGCACACTTTTTTCTTGTTATTTGCCGTTCGCAGTTTTTTCTCTGGAATCACAGCTTCCAGGGGGTGTAACCGCACCAGTTGCGAACAAGGGCGGTATAGCCGTCCATATTCAGTGCAAAGACCGACCAAAAGTCGCGTCAATGACCCGCTGTCATAAGGAATAACAACGATGTCTGATGTGTGCACGCCAACCCTCTCCCTGCATTCCCCCTATTTTTGTGCCTTGCGCCTGCGCGGCCAGAACGCCTGTCCAGGCACTGACACTTAGTCTGCACAGCCTCTGAAGCCCCGCCTTGTGCATACGGGCGACGGATAGCCACCTCCTGTTTTTCTGCGTACCCCCTGCTTGGCCGCCCTTTAAGCAAGTGCGGCAGAAGCGGCTCTTTTGGCATTGTTTACAAGACAGGTATGTCATGTCCGAATTTGACGCTATAACCGTTCCTCCCAATCGGCCGTGGGCCCTGGTATGGCATTACATCCGCCTGTATCCGCGCTGGTATTGGGGTATTACGCTGCTGCAAGTCGGCGCGGCGATGGCTGCCACGTTGATGCCCTACGCCATTGGCCGCATCACCGGCGCGGTCAGTGAAGGCGCCTGGCAACAAGGCGACCTGTTGCAGGCCAGCCTGCCCGCCCTGGGCCTGCTGTTCGCCCTGGCAGTGGTGCAATTGCTCTGTGCCAGGGGTGCCACGCTGTGCATGATCATGGTCAGGCCCCTGCAGAAAATTCGTATCGTGCGCGACATGTTTGCCTATCTGCAGCGTCACTCGGCCCGTTATTTCGGTGAACACTTTGCCGGTAGCCTGGCCCACCGGATCAATGAAGGCACCATCGGCCTGCTGGAAATCACCTGGCTGCTGATAGTGGAAATGCTGCCGATTGTCGCGGTGCTGGTCACCAGCCTGGTCATGCTGACCCTGGCTTCGCCCTGGTTGGGCCTGGGCCTGCTGGTCTGGGTAGCGGCGTACACCTGGCTGGCGTATCGGTTGTCGCTCAAGGCACAAAAACTCGCCGCCAGGCATGCCAGCGCGCGCAGCCTGACCACCGGCAAGATTGTCGATGCGGTGGGCAACCTCAACAGCATCCGTCTGTTCGCCCGTCAGGATTACGAACTCAACTACCTGAAACGCTACCAGATCGAGGAAAAACAGGCCGGACAACGCTCCTTCTTCTATCAGGAAAAGGTCCGCATGCTGCAGGACAGCCTGGCCATTGTGTTGCGGGTGGGGCTGGTGGCCCTGGCGCTGTACTTGTGGCATCTGGGCAAGATCGATGTGGGCCAGTTTGTCATGGTGGCCACCCTGGGCCTGATGATCGTGGCGCAATGCAGCTTTTTGAGCATGCAGTTCATGCATTTTTTCGAGTGCATCGGCAATATCGAGAGCAGTATCGATACCCTGCTGCAACCCCATGAAATGCCCGATCAGCACAGCGCCCAACCCGTCAATATCGAGAAAGGCGCCATCCGCTTTCGCGATGTCAACTTCGGCTATAGCCCCGACAGGCCGATCTTCAAGCACTTCAACCTGGATATTCGGGCCGGGCAACGGGTGGGTATTGTCGGTTTGTCCGGCTCGGGCAAATCAACGTTGCTAAGTTTGCTGTTGCGTTCGTACGATCCCCAGGGTGGCAAAATTGAAGTGGACGGCATCGATATACAGGCCATGACCCAGCAGTCGCTGCACACCCATATCGGCTTGATCCCCCAGGAGCCCGGACTGTTTCATCGATCCTTGCGCGAGAATATCGGCTATGGCGATGTGCATGCCGGTGACGCGCAAATTATCCTGGCCGCCAAGCGCGCCCATGCCCATGAGTTCATTCTGCAAATGCCCGAAGGGTATGACGCCCTGGTCGGTGAGCGCGGGGTCAAGTTGTCCGGTGGTCAGCGCCAGCGTATCGCTATTGCCCGGGCACTGTTAAAGAACGCGCCCATCCTGATACTGGACGAAGCCACCGCCAGCCTTGATTCAGAAACCGAAAGTCTGATTCAGAACAGCCTCGATGACATCATGTCGGACAAAACCGTACTGGTAGTAGCTCATCGCCTTTCAACTATCGCCCATCTCGATCGCATTGTTGTATTGGACAAAGGGCAGATTGCCGAAGATGGCACTCACCACCAACTACTGGAACGTAAAGGCCTGTACTACCGACTTTGGCAACATCAGTCCGATGGATTGTTGAGTGAACAAGATGAACTGAAAGATGACTTGCCAGTCACGGAAAAAGCGTAACAGCCCCTTCCCCCATATTATTCAGTTGCTTTTCCGCAACACTAACTGCCTGGTACGTTTTACGTTATTACTTGATGATAGTTGCCTATAAGCACCTGCCCACCGACATTCGGCTGGCCGGTGCTTTTTTATTTGCCATCGGTAACATCGAGGGGTGCGCTCCCTGATGGCACACGCTTCCCAGCCTGCCAGCCATAGGACCCGACAACTGCACTGTTAGTTGGCAGTCACTGTTCACGTTGGTGCACTCTTTTATTACACCCGCCTGCGATTGCCTGATTGTCAGACAATAGCGCCGTATCATTCATTCAACTAAGCCCCTTACTTTGTGCGACGCCTTAGTTCATGCCCCGTCATTATCCCTTGCACTATTACTCTGGATGAAACCTGTCACACCCTTATTAAATAAACCGCCATCACCCTACATTTCCTGCGCTGTTGGCATAGCTGTTGCTTTACCTAACTTAACGGAACTTTACAAACCTCCAGACACCGTACCTCTTGATTCAACACAAGGAATACACATGACATTCTTGCCCTCCCGCTTTTGACACACCGTAATAAGTGTTTTCCTGCACTTATTACACAACCGTTAAACAAACAGTTCTCGTCCCTGCGTGCAAGGGCGAACGGAGCCTTATTGCCCTTCATTTAGTCGAGGGACTTTTATGAGTGACGAGGTAAAGAATAAAACGCGGTCTGCCCCGCTGCTCGACGCCGAACGAGTACAGCAGTGGACCCATATTCCCCATGTACCCAACACCTCGACACCCGCAGGCCTGGTTACATCGCGGGCGTTGTTGCTGGTGGGCCTGGTTGCCCTGCTGCACGCAGGCGCCTGGTGGGTCATGCAGCAGGCCAAGGCCGAGCCCGTGGTCACGCCGCCCGAAATTCCGGAAATGACCGTCGAACTAACCAGCCCGGCACCACCGGCGCCACCCGTGGAAGAGCCGCCACCGCCACCGCCGCCGCCAGAACCCGAAGCTCCACCCGAGGACGAAGATGCGGTGAAGGAGCCGCCAAAACCGGTGGAAAAACCCAAGCCCATAGAAAAACCCAAACCGGTGGTCAAGCCCAAGCCGGTGCAAAAACCGCAGCCGGTCAAGCCCGCCCCACCGGCACCTGCTGCCCCGGCGGCACCGACTGCGCCAGCAGCACCCGCGGCGCCTGCCGCAGCACCGGGTCCGGTCAAGGAAACCGCGGCGGTATCGGGGCTCGCCAGCCTTGGCAACCCGCCGCCCGAGTACCCATCCCTGGCCTTGCGACGCAGTTGGGAAGGCACTGTGGTGCTGCGGATCAAGGTACTGCCCAACGGGCGCGCCGGGACGGTGGAGGTCACCAAATCCAGCGGTAAACAGGCACTCGATGACGCGGCTGTAGAAGCCGTACGCAACTGGAAGTTTGTCCCGGCCAAACGAGGGGATACCCCCATCGAAGGATTTGCCACCCAGACCATCTCTTTCAAATTGCCGGAATAACCCAGCCGGGTGCCGACACTAACTTTTATTTAGCCGCCGTGTGAGGTGTAACCATGAACGAGTCTATGTCTTCCATGATTGTCCCCGGGGTGCTCTGGGCACTGGTGCTGTTTTCGGTGGTGAGCTGGGCCTTGCTGCTCATCAAGTCATCGCAATACCTGCGCCAGAAAGCGCAAAACTCGCAATTCAGCAAAGCCTTCTGGGCAGCCCCTGACCTGCTGACGGCGGCCGAACACGCCAGCCAGTACCCCGGTGCCCTGGCCCGCATCGCCAACAGTGGTTTTGAAGCCATGATTGTTGATGACAGCCCGCGCACCACCCAGCAACTGGCCCACACCATCAACCGCTCCGATCGTCTGGAGCGCAACCTGCGCCAGCAGATCCAAAAAGAGCGCCGCGCCCTGGAAAGCGGTCAGGCGATTCTTGCCAGTATCGGCAGCACCGCGCCCTTTATCGGTCTGTTCGGCACCGTGTGGGGAATCATGGAAGCGCTGCAAACCATCGGCGCAACCGGCTCCGCCAGCCTGGAGACCGTGGCCGGGCCCATCGGTCATGCCCTGATCGCCACCGGCGTGGGGATCGCGGTCGCGGTACCGGCAGTGCTGATTTACAACTTCTTCCTGCGTCGCCTCAAGCTGGCCTCGGCCAACATGGACGACTTTGCCCATGACTTCGACGCCCTCGCCCAGCGCAGCGCCTTTGCCATCGACCGCCAGGCCATTTCCAACAAGCGCACCCCAGTGCGGGAGGCAAGCTGATGTCTTTCTCAACCCAGGACAGTGACGAAGTACTCAGCGAAATGAACGTCACCCCGCTGGTGGACGTGATGCTGGTACTGCTGGTGGTGTTTATCGTGACCACGCCGATGATGACCAACGCGATCAAGATCAACCTGCCCAAGACCGACGCCGTGGCCTCGGCGCAAAAAAAGGACCCGGTGGTGGTCAGCGTTGACCAGGACGGCAAGTTCTACCTGGCCAAGAACGAAGTGGCCCCCGAACTGCTGGAAAAAAGCCTGCAGGACGTGAAGGCCCAGGACCCGGAAGTGCGCGTGCAGTTGCAGGCGGACGAAGGTGTCAACTACGGCCAGGTGGCCAAGGCCATGGCCTCCATTGAACGCTCGGGCATTACCAAGATATCGGTGATGACCGCCAGATGAAGCCCTCACCCCACCCCTCTCCCATAGGGAGAAGGCCAGGGTGAGGGGCTTTTGATCCTGATGTAACCACGCACCACCCACGCCGCGCAGGGGCTTTTGGCCCCTGCAGGGGAGCGGCTTGCTTGAAAAAAGTGTTTTGCCCGGGTCGACACAACCCAACTGGAGTCATGAGGGCTCACAAGGCCATTCCAATAAACGTCTGAATAAGCCGGAAATAACCATGCAGATGAAGAGTTCAGGTTTTACCCTCAAGCCGCTCGTTGCAAGCTTGCAGCGACACCGTTTTGTGCCGTTGTATCTGGTCGCTCTGGGGATGAGCGCGGGCCAGTTGCAGGCAGCCGAAGTGAGCACCACGGATGATTCGTCCGCTGCCGTCAGTG
The DNA here is from genome assembly GCF_035019225.1 of Pseudomonas sp. CCC4.1. Classification (NCBI taxonomy): domain Bacteria; kingdom Pseudomonadati; phylum Pseudomonadota; class Gammaproteobacteria; order Pseudomonadales; family Pseudomonadaceae; genus Pseudomonas; species Pseudomonas sp. CCC4.1. The sequence continues at coordinate 16,639 of NZ_JASJWL010000044.1, forward strand.
CGGCCACGGTCAGCACCGACAGCGCCGCAGCGCCGGCCACCACGCAACTGGACCGGGTCGAAGTGACCGGTTCGGCGATTCGCCGGGTGGATGCCGAAACCGCCGTGCCGATCACCATCCTGCGCGCCGAGCAGTTGCGCAACGAAGGCGTGACCACCACGGCCGAAATCATGCAGCGCGTGACGGGCAACCAGTCACTTCGCAACTCGGCCAGCTCCGTGGGTTCCGGTACCGGGGGGTCGACCTTTGCCGACATGCGCGGTATCGGTGCCAACAAGACCCTGGTGCTGCTCAACGGCCGCCGTTTGGGCAATAACGCCATTGACGGTTCTGCGGTAGACCTGAACACCATCCCGTTTGCCGCCATTGACCGCGTCGAGGTATTGCGCGACGGCGCATCGGCCTTGTACGGCACTGACGCGATTGGCGGCGTGATCAACTTCATCACCAAAAAATCCATGACCGACGGCACCCTGTCACTGGGCGGCGAAGGTGCAGATGCCAGTGGTGGTGGCGACAGCCACGATATCAGCGGTAGCTGGGGCTACGGCGATCTGGAAAAAGACCGTTTCAACGTCATGGCCGTTGCCGGCTATAACAAGCAAAACGCCTTGCATGCCAAGGACCGCACGTTCGCCAGTAACTACGAACCGGGCCGCGGCCTGGATCAGACTTCCGGCACGTCCAACCCCGCCAACTGGAGCCAGGGCAATATCAATACCAACCCGCTGGCGGCCAATGGTTGCAACGGGGCAAACCTGGTCCTGCGCCAGGGGCTATGCCGCTATGACACGCGCAACTATATCGACCTGCTGCCTGAAACCGAGAAGACCTCCTTTTTCGGCAAAGCGACCGGCAAGATCACCGATGACGACAACGTCAACCTGGAGTATTTCTGGGCCCGTAACAACAATGCCGTGGGTGTTGCCCCCGCACCACTGATTGGCGCCAGCATGGACCCGAGTTCGCCTTACTACCCGGGCAACGGCATAACCCCGGGCACCAGCGATCCATCCTTCGATCCCTCGCAACCGATCGGCCTGAACTGGCGTGAAACCGCTGCCGGTGGCCGCCAGAGCAAAGACCAGAATACCAGCCAGCGCCTGGTATTGAGCTTCGATGGTGTGGCCAAGGGCTGGGATTACAATGTCGGTGCCTCGTACAACCAGAATCAGGTGAACTCCAGTGTGACTGGCGGTTACGCCAGCGACGCGGCCATGCTCAACGGCATTGCTGATGGCATCATCAACCCGTTTGGCCCGCAAACACCTGCCGGGCAGGCCTATATCGACGATCACCAATACCATGGCCAGTACATGTCCTCGGTGGGCCGGGTCACCGGTATCGACGGGCGCATGAGCCGTGAGATCGGCGACTGGTTCGGCGCAGGCCCGTCGGGCCTGGCGATCGGCGGTGAATATCGTCAGGAGAAGTTCCACCAGACCTTCGATGGTTTTGTCGCGGATATTTCCAGCCTCGGGGCCGACCCCGACGCCAGTGTCTCGGGTGACCGTAACGTCAAGGCGGTGTACACCGAGCTGAACGTGCCCGTACTCGACAGCCTCGAACTGTCAGCCGCCGTGCGTCACGACAAGTACAGCGACTTTGGCAGCACCACCAACCCGAAATACTCGTTCCGCTACCAGCCGGTCAAGGAGCTGGTGGTTCGCGGTGCCTACAGTGAGGGCTTCCGCGCACCGTCGCTGTACGAGCTGTACAACCCGCAGTACACCACTTACACCCAGGGCTACTACAACGATCCGCGCCTGTGCACCGGTGGCGTAGTGCAACCGGGGGGCAACGCCGGGCGCGATTGCGGCCAGCAGTTCCATAACCGCACCGGCGGCAACACTGAACTGTCCCCTGAAAAAGCCCGCAACGTGACCGTCGGTTTTGTCTACCAACCGGTGCGCAATCTGTCGATGGGCCTGGATTTCTGGTGGATCCACATCGCCAACCAGATTGCCGAGTTCCCGGAATCCACCGTCTTTGACGATCCGAACGCCTATGCCGACCGCTATGTGCGCAATGCCGACGGTTCGCTCAACTATGTACAGACCGGCCTCGCCAACCTGGGTGCTGTCAAGACCAGCGGTGTTGACGTGTCGCTGGACTACAAGTTCCCCAACACTCCCTACGGCCAGTTCGGCCTTGGCCTGCAAGGCACCTATGTGTCGCGCTATGACTACCAGACCACCATTGGCGGCAGCTACACCGACAAAGTGGGCGCGTTCAAGGATGACGGCATGGTCGCGCGCTGGAAACACGTGCTGAGCGGCACCTGGAACCTGGGCGCCTACCGGGCCTCGCTGGTCAACCGCTTCACCAGCGGCTATGACGACGCCGATCCGGACACCCACTCCCGTGTAGCGTCTTACACCTTGTGGGATATCTCCGGTGGCTACACTTTCAATAAGACCGTGGACCTGGATGCGGGGATCAAGAACATGTTCGACCGTAACCCGCCGTTCTCCAACCAGGCCTACAACTTCCAGAATGGCTTCGATCCGCGTTATGCCGATCCGATGGGCCGTACGTTCTTCGCCCGTGCCACCTATCACTTCTGAGCAACCACCGCTGCCGGCTCACTCCGGCTGGTAGCGGGTTAACTGCGAAATCGCGACCCCGCCGCATTTTCACGCGCAATGCGGCGGGGATTTTTCCAGGCAGTCGATGGTTCAACACGCGGTACAAGGAAGCCCAATGATGTCTGCATTTTTCCTGCCCCTGCTCCGTTCGCTGCTGGTGCCCGTGCTGTCCTGCGTGTGCCTGAGCGTCAACGCCGCGCCCGGCCATGCCCTGACGGTGTATGGCGAAGCGCCCAAATACCCGGCCGACTTCCAGCACTTCGATTTTGTAAACCCGAACGCGCCCAAGGGCGGTTCGCTCAGTCGAACATCGATGGAAATCGGTCAGTTCACCTACCTGTCGCCCTATATCGACCAGGGCACCGGTGTCGCCCAGGTCGATCAATGGGTGAATGCCCCCCTGGCCTTCCGCTCGCTGGACGAGCCCTATACGGTTTACGGGCTTGTCGCGCAGAAGATCGAGCGCGACCCCGACGGCCTGTGGGTGCGTTTCTACCTGAACCCCAAGGCCCGTTTCGCTGACGACACGCCGATCACCGCCCAAGACGTGGCCTTTACCTACGACACGCTGATGACCAAAGGCAGCCTGAGCTATCGCATGCTCTACGGCGAGGTCAAGGACAGGGTCATCGAAGGCCCGCTGCAGATTCGTTTCGACTTCAAGAACAACCAGAACCGCACCCTGGCGCTGGATCTGGCCAGTCTGCATATCCTCCCGGAACACTGGTGGAAGACCCGCGACTTTACCGCCGGTGGCGGCTACGAGCCACCGCTGGGCAGCGGTCCGTATTCGGTCTCCGGGGTTGACCCGGGGCGCAGTGTCACCTTTGCGCGCAACAAAAACTGGTGGGCCAAAGACTTGCCCGTCAGCAAGGGCCTGTACAACTTCGATAGCTTGAAAGTGATGTTTTACAGTGACATCGACGTGGCCCGCGAGATGCTCAAGGCCGGGGCATTCGATTACAACCGCGAGTTCTCCGCCACCGGTTTCAGCATCGGCTACGCCAGCCCGGTGCTCAGCGACGGGCGCCTGCAAAAAGGCGTGTTCGCCAAGGAAAAACCCAGTGCCGGCCAGGGGTTTACCTTCAACCTGCAAAACCCGTTTTTCCAGGATCGCCGGGTACGCGAGGCGCTGAGCCTGCTGTGGGATTTTGAATGGACCAACAAGCAGATGATGCGCAACTTCTATGTCCGCGCGCAGAGCTACTTCCCGAAAAGCGAAATGTCCGCCACGGCACTGCCCGACGCCCGTGAACTGGAGATTCTCGAACCCTTGCGCGGGCAGATCCCCGATGAAGTGTTCACCCAGGTGTACCAGGCGCCGAAAACCGATGGCAGCGGTTATATCCGCGACAAACAACTGCAAGCCCTGGCGCTGCTCAAGGAAGCCGGCTGGACACCCAAAGACAACCTGCTGGTCAACGCCAAGGGCGAACCGCTGCGCTTCACCTTTCTCGACAGCCCCAGCGGCTTCGATCGCATGGTTTTGCCCTGGAAACGTACGCTGGCGCAGATCGGTATCACCATGGACATTCGCAAGGTCGACTCGGCGCAGTACATCAACCGCACCAATGCCCGTGACTACGACATGATGGTCGGCCAGTTCCCCCGCAGCGGCCAGCCGATCGTCTCGCCCGGCCGTGAGTTGTACGACATGTTTGGCTCACGCAGCGCCACCCAGGCGGGTGCTTCCAACAACATGGTGCTGCGCAACCCGGCCGTCGACAAGCTGATTGACGGGGTAGTCCAGGCCAACAGCCGCGAAGAGATGGTGCATTACACCCGCGCCCTCGACCGCGTATTGCTGTGGAACTACTACATGATCCCTCACTACTACTCGGTCGGCACCCCGACGGTGTACCTGAACCGCTTCGGCCAGCCCGCCAGGGAGGCCAAATTCGACGAAGGCCTGGACACCTGGTGGGAAGTCAGCAAAACCCCATTAACCAATGCTGCGTATGGCCAGGCCAACGCACAGCCGGAGGGCCATTGAGATGCTGCATTACATCAGCCGTCGCCTGTTACTCATCATCCCCACCCTGCTGTGCATTCTGGTGGTCAACTTTATGATCGTGCAGGCCGCCCCCGGTGGTCCGGTGGATCAGGCCATTGCCCGCCTGCAGGGCTTCGGTGGCGCTGCGGTCGGCGGCGGCGGTGGCGAAATGGCCGCGGCCGCCGGCGGGGCCAGCCGTAGCAGTCGCGGCCTTGACCCGGCCTTGATTGAAGAAATCACCAAGCATTACGGCTTCGACAAACCCATGCACGAGCGTCTCTGGCTGATGCTCAAGAACTACGCGCAACTGGACTTCGGCAGCAGTTTCTTTCGCGGGGCCAAGGTCACTGACCTGATCGTGGAGAAGCTGCCGGTATCCATCTCGCTGGGCCTGTGGGCGACGCTGATCACCTACCTGATTTCCATTCCGCTGGGCATCCGCAAGGCCATACACAATGGCAGCGCCTTCGATGTATGGACCAGCACGGCGATCATCATCGGCTACGCCATGCCCGCCTTTCTGTTCGCCATTCTGTTGATCGTGGTGTTTGCCGGCGGCAGTTATGTCAGCTGGTTCCCGGTGCAGGGCATCGTCTCGGACAACTTCGACAGCCTGAGTTTCTTCGGCAAGATCGGCGATTATCTGTGGCATATGGTACTGCCCGTGTCGGCGCTGGTGATCGGCGGTTTTGCCACCTTGACCATCCTCACCAAAAACAGCTTTCTCAACGAAATCAGCCGACAGTATGTGGTTACCGCGCGGGCCAAAGGCCTGACCGAGCGCCGCGTGCTTTACGGCCATGTGATGCGCAACGCCATGCTGCTGGTGGTAGCCGGGATTCCCCAGGCGTTGATCGAGGTGTTCTTTGCTGGCTCGCTGCTGATTGAAACCATCTTCAACCTCGACGGCATCGGCCGCATGAGCTACGAAGCGGCGGTATCACGGGACTACCCGGTGGTGTTTGGCACCCTGTTTCTGTTCACCCTGTTCGGCCTGCTGATCAAGCTGATCGGCGACCTGTGCTACACCCTGCTCGATCCCCGTATTGATTTCTCGGCGAGGACTGCCTGATGTTCAACCTCTCTCCTCTTGGCCGTCGCCGCCTCAAACATTTCAAGGCCAACCGCCGTGGCTGGTGGTCACTGTGGATTTTTATCGGGCTGTTCGTGGTATGTCTGGGCGGTGAACTGATTGCCAACGACAAGCCCCTGGCGATTCACTACAAGGACAGCTGGTACTTTCCGATTGTCAGCAGTCACCTCGAAACCGATTTCGGCGGCGAGTTGCCCTTTGAACCCGACTACCGCAGCGACTACGTACGCAAGCTGATTGCCGATCAGGGCGGCTGGATGCTCTTCGCGCCGATTCCGTTCAGCTACGACACCGTCAACTACGACCTCCAGGAGCCCTCACCCAGCCCACCGAGCGCCACCAACTGGCTGGGCACTGACGATCAGGCCCGGGATGTACTGGCCCGCGTGATCTTCGGCGCACGGATTTCCATCCTCTTTGCCTTGATCCTGACCGCCATCAGCACCGTGGTGGGCATTACCGCCGGTGCCCTGCAAGGCTTCTACGGAGGCCTGGTCGACCTGCTTGGCCAGCGCGTACAGGAAATCTGGGCCGGGTTACCGGTGCTGTACCTGCTGATCATTTTGTCCGGCTTTGTCGCTCCGAGTTTCTGGTGGTTGCTGGGCATCATGGCGCTGTTCAGCTGGCTGGCCCTGGTGGATGTGGTGCGCGCCGAGTTCTTGCGCGGGCGCAGCCTGGAGTACGTCAAGGCTGCGCGGGCCCTGGGCCTGACTGACGGCGCACTGATGCGCCGGCATATCCTGCCCAACGCCATGACCTCCACCCTGACCTACCTGCCGTTTATCCTGACCGGTGCCATTGCCACCCTCACCGCCCTGGACTTTCTCGGCTTTGGCATGCCCCCGGGCAGCGCATCCCTGGGCGAACTGATCGGCCAGGCCAAACACAATCTGCAGGCGCCGTGGCTGGGCCTGACCGCGTTCTGTGCGCTGGCGCTGATCCTGTCGCTACTGGTGTTTATCGGCGAAGCCTGCCGCGACGCCTTCGATCCCCGGACCTGAGAATTGACATGACCAACACACTGATAGAAATCCGCGACTTGCGCGTGAGCTTTGCCGGGGCAGAAGTGGTTCACGGCATCAACCTCGATATCCGCCGTGGCGAGTGTATGGCGCTGGTGGGCGAGTCGGGCTCGGGCAAATCGGTGACCGCGCATTCGATCCTGCGCCTGCTGCCGGGCAAGGCTGTCGAGACCCAAGGCAGCATCCGCTACGACGGCGTTGATCTGGTGCATGCCAGCGAAGCTCAGTTGCGCAGCTTGCGCGGCAACCGCATTGCGATGATCTTCCAGGAGCCGATGACCTCGCTCAATCCGCTGCACACCGTGCAAAAACAGATCAGTGAAATCCTTATCACCCACAAGGGACTGAAAACCCGCGCTGCGCGGCAACGCACCCTGGAGCTGCTGGAACTGGTGGGCATCCGCGAACCGGCCAAGCGCCTCAATGCCTATCCGCACCAACTGTCTGGCGGGCAGCGCCAGCGGGTGATGATCGCCATGGCCCTGGCCAATGAGCCGGAACTGCTGATCGCCGATGAGCCGACCACGGCGCTGGATGTGACGGTGCAGCAAAAAATCCTCGAACTGCTGATCGACCTGCAACAGCGCCTGGGCATGTCGTTGCTGCTGATCAGCCACGACCTCAATCTGGTGCGCAAGATTGCCCAGCGCGTGTGCGTGATGCGCGGTGGCGAGATTGTCGAGCAGGCCAGTTGCGAGGCCCTGTTCAACGAGCCGAAGCACCCCTACAGCCGCATGCTGATCGAGGCCGAGCCCAGTGGCCGACCGGTACCGGGAGAGCACCGTCACAACCTGCTGCAAGTGGACAACCTGAAAGTCTGGTTCCCCCTGCCCAAACCGCTGTTCAGTCGCGAGCGACACTTTATCAAGGCGGTGGATGGGGTCAGTTTTGAACTGAAAAAAGGCCGCACCCTGGGCATCGTCGGCGAGTCCGGCTCGGGCAAATCGACCCTTGGCCAGGCTATTTTGCGGCTGGTGGACTCAGAGGGCGAAATCCGCTTCGGTAATAAACAACTGAACATCCTCAGCCAGAACCTGTTGCGCCCGTTGCGCCGGCAAATGCAGGTGGTGTTCCAGGACCCGTTTGGCAGCCTGAGCCCGCGCATGTCGGTGCAGCAGATCATCAGCGAAGGCTTGCTGGCCCATGACATTGGCGCTGAGCAAGAACGCGAGGCGGCGGTGATCCGGGTCTTGCAGGAAGTGGGCCTGGACCCGCAAAGCCGTCATCGCTACCCCCATGAGTTCTCGGGCGGGCAGCGCCAGCGCATCTCCATTGCCAGGGCGCTGGTCATGGAGCCGGAGCTGATACTGCTCGACGAACCCACCTCGGCCCTGGACCGCACGGTGCAAAAACAGGTGGTCGACCTGCTGCGCGACCTGCAGGCCCGGCATGGCCTGACCTACCTGTTTATCAGCCACGACCTGGCGGTGGTGCATGCCCTGGCCCACGACATGATCGTGATCAAGGACGGCAAGGTGGTGGAGCAAGGGGATGCGCAGTCCATCTTCGACAACCCGCAACACCCCTATACCCGGGAATTGCTGCAGGCCAGCAGCTTGAAGACACAGGAGCATGAGTTTGCATAAACGCCCGCCCCCGTAGCAGCCTCGCTCCGCTCATCAGCTGCTTGTATGTTGGTGCTAGGGCCTTCCTGTGGGAGACGGTTAACTCCAGAGGCTACGTACCCAGCCCACTGCACGTTTACACAACGCTCTGGTTTTGTAGCAAAGACAATTGGTGTCCGGAGCATAAACGGGGTTGCTGCTGACCAACCCCAGCGCCTGCAAGTCAACCTGAAACGGCGCAGCGACAGCCCCCCAGCGTTTAGCTTGCTGTATCAGAGCAAAAATCATGGACACCGCCAAACAAGCGATAAACAACCAGAAACCGACCTTGTACCAGGTGATGTATTGATTTAAGTGCAGCTCAATCGCCGTGTTCATGTCGCTGTGAACCAGCAAATATATCCCTGCGCCAAGGGCGAACGGGAAAATGTCCCCCAGGTATCGCAAAAAGATTTTTGCGTACTGCCTGCATTTTCGCTCCATTCCCACGACAGGAATGATCTGTATATCCGTGATATGCAGTACATCACCGTGGGCCGTTTCATCGGCTGGGGTCCAGATCACGTCGCCTACCGCCCGCGTCCAGTACTGCCCCATAAATCGCTTGAAAAACAATAGGGTGAACAAGGGGTGTGGCTTGAATTTCTCAAGTGCTTTTCCGGTGAAAACCAGTGCCGATTTTGGTGCGATTGCGCTGGTAGTGGCGTAGCGGCTGTGCTTGAACAGGTCGAGTGTATAAACCCGACCCTGGGTGTTGACCTTGAAATGTCGCTGGGCAAAGACGGTTACCGGCACCTTCGAATAATGAATCAAGGCTTTGGTCTTACAAAACAGCATCACAGGTAGTTCCGTCCAGAAAAACCGTGCAGCCTAGAGCAGTTTTTGGCCAATGGCCACTATCTAGCGAGTAAGGCTCAAGGCCCTTGCACTGCAAAGCCCTTATATCTCCAAATCGAATATATAAATCATTTTATATTCTTTTTTAAAAGCTAATTTTCCTGCAAGACTCTCGTCATAACTCTTCCAACTCATGATGAGAACGAAATGAAAAAATTCACTGCCCTCACCGCCCTGACCCTGGCTGTCCTGTCTGGCCTGGCCCACGCCGATCGTCTGGATGACATCAAAAAATCCGGTGTGCTGCGCGTGGCGTCCTTTGACAGCAACCCGCCATTTGGTTTTGTCGATGCCAACAGCAAGCAGATCGAAGGCCTCGACGTCGACTACGCCAAGGCCATCGCCGACAAGCTGGGCGTGAAGTTGCAGTTGCAGCCAACCAACCCGGCCAACCGCGTACCGCTACTGGTGGCCAACAAGGTGGACCTGGTACTGGCCAACTTCACCATCACCCCCGAGCGCGCCGAGCAGGTGAATTTCAGCATTCCGTACTTTGCTTCGGGCCAGCAATTTATCGTCAAGAAAGGCACCCTCACATCCCCCGAGGAGCTGAACAAATGGCGCGTAGGGGTGGACAAGGGCACGGTCAATGAAGGCGTGCTGCGCGAGAAATTCCCCGGTGCCAAAGTGGTGGCCTACGATGACACCCCGTTCGCCTTCACTGCCCTGCGCAACGGTAACGTCCAGGCCATCACCCAGGACGGCCCGAAGCTGATCGGCCTGCTGGCCAATGTGCCGGACAAGGACAAATACGAAGTGCCGCCGTTCACCATTTCCAATGACCTGATCGGTGTCGGTATTCCTAAAGGCGAAGCGCGCCTGACCGAGGTGGTCAACCAGACCCTCACCGACCTCGAAGCCCAGGGCAAGGCCCAGGGCATTTATGACGCCTGGTTCGGCCCGACCACCAAGACCCCGCTGACCCGCCTGTACAAGATTGGCGACAAGAGCTAAGCCAATGCCTCTGTGGGAGCGAGCCTGCTCGCGAAGACTTTTCGCGAGCAGGCTCGCTCCCACAGTTCCTGTCTCCTTCAGCCCGTCACGGTCAACCGGACGGGTTTGCTCGTTTCTGGATGGACGCTGTTTCTATGTTCGGTGAACTGCTTGCCCCGCAATACCTGCACTGGTTGCTCGATGGTTTTGTCCTCACCCTGATCCTTTCCCTGCTGACCTGCCTGGTGGCTACCGGGCTGGGGTTTTTGCTGTGCCTGGCACGCCTCTCGCCTTTGCGTGTGTGGTCGTGGCCGGCACGGGCCTACCTGGCCCTGTTTCGCAACACGTCACTGCTGGTGCAGCTGTTTTTCTGGTACTTCGGGGTCACGGCCATGCTGCCCGAAGGGCTGGTGATGTGGCTCAACCAGCCGCGCAGCCTGTCACTGGGGCTGTTTGAAGTTGACTGGCCGTCGTTTGAGTTTCTCGCCGGGTTCTGGGGGCTGATGCTCTACACCGCCGCTTTTATTTGCGAGGAGTTTCGCGCCGGTGTCAGTTCGGTGCGGGTGGAACAACGGGCGGCAGGTCTGGCGCTGGGCTTGAGGCCGGCACAGGTGTGGCGCTATATCGTGTTCCCGCAGGCGCTGCGCACGGCGTTGGGACCGTTGCTGGGCCAGTATATGAACGCCCTGAAAAACTCGTCTCTGACCATGGCCATTGGCTTGGCCGAGCTGTCCTACGCCTCGCGTCAGGTCGAGACCGAAACCTTCAAGACCTTTCAGGCCTTCGGTTTTGCCACTCTGCTGTATGTGGCCAGCATTGCCTTGCTCGAAGTACTTGGCCAATTGATTGCACGCAGCAAGTGGTATCGCCAGGGAGGGGTGTAAGTCATGGATTTTTCGGTTATCAGCGACAACTTTTCGTATTTCATGCTCGGCGCCTGGCCCAACGGACCTTTGGGCGGTGCAGCACTGACGCTGCTGCTCAGCCTGTTGTCGGGGATCATCTCGGCACTGCTGGGGTTGGTGCTGGGCATTGCCCTGGTGATGATTCGCGGCAAGGTGCGCTGGCTGTTGTTGGGTGTGCTGGGCTTTTTGCGGGCAATTCCGGTGGTGATGCTGATTTTCTGGAGTTACTTCCTGCTGCCCATCCTGTTCAAGGTCGATGTACCCGCGCTGGCCACCGTGGTGTGCGCGCTGTCGTTGATCGGCGGTGCGTACCTGGCCCACTCGGTGTATGCCGGGATCAGCAGCCTGCCGGCCGGGCAATGGGCGGCGGGCAAGGCTCTCGGCCTGGGTAGCTGGCAAGTGTTGCGTCTGATCATTCTGCCGCAGGCCCTGCCGATGATGCTGCCCTCCTTCCTCAACCAATGGATTTCACTGATCAAGGACACCTCGCTGGCGTACGTGATCGGGGTCGGCGAGCTGTCGTTTGTTGCCACCCAGATCAGCAACCGGGTGATGGTGCACCCGACGGAAATCTTCCTGTTTGTGGCGCTGGTGTACTTTGTGTTGTGCAGTGGCCTGGACTGGATGGCCAATCGGTGGGTCAAGCGCTAACCACCTTCTCACCTGTGGGAGCGGGCTTGCTCGCGATGGCATCACTGCGGTTTGCCTGGCAGACCGCGTTGTCCAAATCGCGGGCAGGCCCGCTCCCACAACGATCAGTGCAAGGTTGCGATCACCGCCCAAACCGGCACAAAGCCCATTGGCAGCCACACGGCCAGTCGCGGCCGATACGGCAACAGCATCAGCAGGCTAAAACCGCTTAACGAGATCATGCCAAACCAGCCCACCGGCCCCATCGCCCAGCCCCAGGCCAACCCGCAAAACCAGAAACTCAGCCCCAGGCTTAGCCAACCGGCAACCCGTAGCACACGGCGCAAGCGGGCCGCAGGCGGCTTTCCCCACACCTGTTTGTAATGACGCTCCAACCCCTGGCACAAGGTAAGCATGCCGATGTAAGCGAACGCCAGTGCAGCAAAATAATCAGCCAGCATCTCAATTTACCTCGGCCATGACGGCGGTTTTTTTACGTGGCACCCGCTCAACCGCCGGTTGCGAGACTTTCCAGCAGGCCCACAGCAACAAAGCGCCCAGGGCCATAGCAGTCAGCTCGACGCCCATGCTGCTGTGCAGTGCCCAAGGCCGGTTGACGGTGAAGACACTCAACAACGGCAAGGCCAGGCACAACCCTCCCGCCAACCCGAGTTGCTCGCGCCAGGCCTGCATGCGCGGGCGCAGCAAGGCATGGGCAAAGCTCAACGCCCACATGCCAAAGAACACATTCAATTCAGCATCCGCCCGTTCGGTCATCCCCGACGGCAACAGCCGGTTGCCCCACAACAGGCTGATGCAGGCCAGGCTCAAGCCCGCCATAACGGTGACATTGATCGCCTCGACCAGACGGTAGAGCACCTGGGCGACGCGACTTTCACTGGCGTATTTGCGCCGCCGCTTGACGGTGAACAGCACCAGCCCGCTGGCGATCATGGCGCTGCTGATCAGCCCGCAAATAAAGTACAGCCAGCGCATCGGGTAACCGCCGAACTGGGCAAAGTGCAGCCCGGAAATCACCCGATGGGTCAGCACCGTTGGGCGCATTTCAGTGGGGCCGGCCAACTGCTCGCCGGTGACGCCGTCAAAGCGCATGCCCTGGCCCTTGGTCAGGGCAATGCGATTGCCCAGGATCGGACGAATCTGGATTTCGGCATTGCTCATGCCGGGGTTGCTGATGCTGATCCCGCCCAACGGCCCCATGACAGCCCGGGCCTGGCTCAGCAACGGCCCCAGGGCCACCAGCGGTGCAGGCTCTGCGGTTGCCGGGCGCTGTACGGCAACGCTGGCCGGCGCCTTGTCCTGTGCCTTGAAAAAGGCCTCGCGGTCACCATCGAACAATGCATCCATGGCCGCCGGCATATAGATCACCAGAAAAATCGCCAGCCCGGTGTAGGTGATCATCAAGTGAAAAGGCAGCAACAGCACGGCACTGGCGTTGTGCGCGTCAAGCCACGAGCGCTGGCCTTTAGCGGGACGAAAGGTGAAGAATTCCTTGAAGAACTTCTTGTGGATCACGATGCCGCTGACCAAAGCCGCGAGCATGCCCATGGCCAGCGCACCCACCAGGTAAATGCCGATCATGCGCGGCATGTGCAGGGTGAAGTGGAACAGAAAGAAAAACCGCCCTCCTACCGTTTCGCGAACCGGCATCACCTCGCCGGTATCCGGGTCCAGGGTCACCGACACGCCATCACGGCGCCCGCCGGTGGAGGCCTGCAATTGCGGCGAGCGCTCATAGGGCAGGCTGATACCCCACTGTTTTGCGTCAGCCTTGTGCGTCTGCAAGTAGCTCAGTGCGCGTTGCGCGGCCTGCTCATCGGTCAGGTGGTGGGCCGGCAGCTCGGGGGTCATCCAGTTGTCGATCTCCTGATCGAACACGGCCAGGCTGCCGGTCAAAAAGATCACGAACAACAACCAGCCGACGATCAGGCCACCCCAGGTGTGCAGCCAGGCCATGGATTGGGTCAGGGTCTGTTTCATCCCAGTCGCTCCAGCAGTTGCGGCCAAAAACCGATGGCGGCCAGGGGCACGGCGAGCACCGCGCCCATCCAGGCCGACCACTGGTGGCGGGCAGCAAATGCCCACAAAATGGCGAAGGTGTAGATCACAAACGACAGCAGGCTGGCGACGATCATCGCGTCTACATTGTCCAGCGGCAGCAGCCGCGCCAATGCCGCAGTAAAGGCATAGGTAAAGACATAACCACCAACCAGTGCTGCCAGTGTGCGAGACACGATCGGCGCCCAGGCCGACGTTGCAAGTTTCATGTGTTCAATCCTCTATCGAGCTCCGGTTTTTGCCTGCGCCAGATGCGACAACGGCGCGACACCCGTTTTCACGGATGTCGCGCCTGCATGGGCCGCGGTGTTGTCAGAACGAACTGGTCACAGACGCAAAGTACGCACGGCCTGCCTCGTTGTAGGTTTGCGCGCCCGCCTCGTCCGAGTTGCCCTTGCGGTACAGTTGCTTGTCGAACAGGTTGTTGATGCCCACCCGCACACTGAAGTTTTTGTTGAACTCATAGCCGCTGCTCAAGCCCACCAGACCATAAGGATCGACGGGCTGCTGCACCGACTTGTCCAGTGCTTCATTGGCGCGGTTGTTGCGCTTGGGCGCTTCCTGCTTGCCGTAGTAAGTCCCGCTGACCTGGAACGACAGTTTTTCGGTGGCGTACCAGTCGAGCATGGTGTTGACGGTGTACTTGGGAATGATGCTCAGCGGGTCGCCGGTTTCCTTGTCCTTGCTTTCGATCATGTAGGTCAGGTTGGTGTTCCAGTCCAGATCCTCACGCAAGCTGACAAACAGGTTGCCTTCCACCCCCTGGACGATGGCCTTGCCGCTGTTTTCCCATTGCAGCACGCGACGGCCGTTGGGCAGGCGGAATGCCGATTCGTTGCTGGCATTGATCTTGTTCTGGTAGTCGTTGCGGAAATAGGTGGCACTGGTGCGCCAGGTGCCCTTGTCGAGCGCCAGACCGATCTCTTTGTTGACGCTGATTTCCGGTTTGAGATCCGGGTTACCCACCAGGTAGCAGCCACCGATATTCACTTCAACCGAGCTGCAGCCACCACCGCGGCTGTACAGCAGGTAGTTGGGGTTGGACTGGTACAGGTTCGGGGTCTTGTAGGCCCGGGCAATACCGCCCTTGATGCTCAACTCATCGGTGAGCTGATGCGAGGCGTTGAGGCTCGGGCTCCAGTTGCCGCCAAATTCGCTGTGGTGATCGAAGCGCACGCCGGGGGTAACGATGGTTTTGGCGCCGACTTCGATATTGTCTTCGACGTAGAACGCATAGCTGTTGGCCGTGGTTTTGGTTTGCGTACGGTCCGTACCCGGCAGGCCGGGTGTACCGTCAGCCCCCGGATCCCAGCTTTGCGGACGCAACGAGCCCGGGTCATTGAGCGACTCGTAGAGGTATTCACCACCCAGAGTCAGTACCTGGGCGGTGCCCATGTTCAGCGGCAGATTGACCTCACCTGTAGCGCGGGTATTGCGCAGGCGCGATTCAAAACTGCCGGCGCTGGCAGAAGGTGCACCTTCACCATAACCGGCCAGGCCTTCGTTGAGGCGCGCGTTGCGGGTCAGGTCGTGGGTCAGCGAGGCCGAAGTCGAGCCCCAGTCAAACGAACCATTGTGGGTAGCCGAAAAGGTGCTCCGCTGTAGCACGCTGGTCTCTTTGCCGGTCAGGCTGTTGACGAAGTCACCCCCGCTGTTGAGCATGGTGTCGCCGGCAAAAATATTGCCCTGGCGGCTGTAGCTGGCTTCCAGGTCCAGGCTCTGCTCAGGGGTGAATTGCCAGCTGAGCAGGCCGTTGATGTCTTTGTTGCGCACGCCTTCGCGGCCCGCCACGACGCTGTCGGGGGAGGCCTGGGCAGCGGTATTGATGCCCGGATCGTCAGCATCGGTCTTGTTCAGGCCGCCATACACACGAAACACCAGATCATCCGTGATCGGCCCGCTGAGGTTGAAGTTGGTGCGTTTGCTGACACCTTCGGCGTCGTCTTCCGGCGCCAGGTAATAGGCGGTCAACGAGCCTTTTAGCTTGTCCGATGGACGCTTGGTGATGATATTGACCACCCCGCCCATTGCCCCTGAACCGTAGCGCGCCGCTGCCGGGCCGCGCAGGATCTCGATGCGCTCGACTTCTTCGGCCGGTACCCAGTTGGTTTCGCCACGGGTATCACGGTCGCCGCTCCAGCCATAGCGCTGGGCATTGCGCGAAGAAGACGGCTTGCCGTCGATGAGGATCAGGGTGTTTTCCGGGCCCATGCCACGCAGGTCGATCTGCCGGTTATTGCCGCGGGCGCCGCTGGAACTGTTACCGGTGAGGTTGACCCCGGGTTCGCGACGAATGATGTCGGACAGGTCATTGGCCGGCGGGCGTTTCTTGATGTCTTCGGCGGTGATGATCGACACGCCGGGTGCCTGCTTCAGCTCCTGGGCAGCAGTGCCCAATACACGGGTTTCTTCGAGTTGCAACGCCTGGCGGGTGCCATCCACCGGCAAATCGGTGGCCTCTACCGGTACTTCGTCACGCTCACGCTCAAGTGCGTCGGCAAGCAGGGTGGGCGAAGCCAGAGCGGCCATGAGAGCCAGTGAAAGATGACTGCGGTTGAATCGAGACGACATGTCCAGTTGATCCCTTAACAATGGAGTGTGCTCAGCAGGCCAAAGGCTGGTAATTGCTGACGCACGACCTCGAAAGGACCTACGTGTTTAGCTTTCCCCGGCACTGCCAGGGCTGCGATGATAGGGACTCTCATTTGAGAGTAAAGCGCAAATGACATCAATACTCATTTGGAAGTTCCGCAATCCCTTTGTTTTAGAGCCTTTTCCTACATAAAATAATTAATACAAAATGTAACAATGCCTTTGGATCAACAAATCCCCCTGCCCTGTACAATCCTTCATCCTACTTTTTTGAGCCTTATCGCCATGACTGACGAACTGCACATCACTGACCTGTTACCCGGAGACGGTAAAGCGGTGGTCAAAGGTGCCCTGATTACCACGCACTACACCGGCTGGCTCGAAGACGGCACGGTATTCGACTCTTCACATCAGCGCGGCAAGCCGTTCCAGTGCGTGATCGGCACCGGGCGAGTGATCAAGGGCTGGGACATCGGCCTGATGGGCATGCAGGTCGGCGGCAAGCGCGCACTGCAGGTACCCGCGCACCTGGCCTATGGTGAAAGAAGCATGGGCGCGCATATCACACCGAACTCCAACCTGCGGTTTGAGATCGAACTGCTGGAAGTGATTACACGCGACGATTGAGCGCGACTGCAGGTTGCGCACTAATAGGGAGTTAAATGCTGGTGAATCGATTTTTCAGGTGTTGTTTACCGATTATTCCGCTAATGGTACTGGCAGGTTGCAGCAGTCAGAGCACACAAACACTGCCAAGCCGGACTCCCGACCAGACCCGCGCCCGCATTGTGCAACTGCTCCCGGCCAAGGTTGCAGACCGCACCGGCTGGGCAACGGATATCCAGGTCGCATTCACTGCCCAAGGCCTGGCGGCCACCGATGAAAACCTCTGTTCCGTGCTGGCTGTGACCGAGCAGGAATCGACCTTTCAGGCCGACCCGCCGGTACCGGGCCTGGGCAAGATCGCCCGCAGCGAAATCAACCGCCGCGCCGGCAAGCTGCATATCCCCGAATTTGTAGTGCGCAGTGCCTTGAGCATCACTTCGCCCGACGGCAAAACCTATAACCAACGCCTGGATGCGGCCCGCACCGAGGGCCAGTTGAGCGCCATTTTTGATGATTTCATCGGCATGGTGCCACTGGGCAAAAGCTTGTTTGGCGGCTTGAACCCGGTGCATACCGGCGGGCCAATGCAGGTCAGCATCGCTTTTGCCGAAAAGCGTGCACGGGACTATCCCTACCCGGTGGCCCACTCGATCCGCCAGGAAGTCTTCACCCGCCGCGGTGGCATGTATTTCGGCATCGCCCATCTGCTCGGTTACCCGGTGGACTACAACCAGTCGCTGTACCGTTTTGCCGACTTCAACGCGGGCTGGTACGCCAGCCGCAATGCCGCTTTTCAGAATGCCGTCAGCCGTGCATCTGGCATACCGCTGGCACTGGATGGCGACCTGACTATTCCGGGCTCTTACGCGGTTGGCTCCACCGAGCGGGCTGTACGCGCCCTGGGCAAGCAACTGGGCCTGAGCAATAACGCTATCCGCCGTCAGCTTGAAAAAGGCGACAGCCTGGACTTCAACGAAACCGACCTGTACCAGGACGTGTTCGCCCTCGCCGACCGCCAGCAAGGCAAGCCGCTGCCCCGTGCGGTATTACCGGGCATCACCCTGCAAAGCCCGAAAATCACCCGCAACCTGACCACCGCCTGGTTTGCCCAGCGGGTTGATGAACGCCGTCAGCGTTGCATCAGCCGGGCAGCGGCCAGCCGTTGATTTTCTGTGGGAGCGAGCCTGCTCGCGAGGGTATCGACACGATCTACCTCACAGACCGTGTCGTCAGTATCGCGAGCAGGCTCGCTGCCACAAAGAGAGGTGCGCAGGCCTGCGAGCAAACGCACAGCTAAAATGCTACAAATTATGTAGCCAGCGCATGCAGGCCTTGTAGTCCCTTGGGCAGGCTGCGATAAGCTGCGCCGCAAGTTCAATCAACAGTCATCAGGAATAATTGATATGTGCGTGGTTTTTGCATGAAATGGCTCAAAGGCATCATTCTGGGAGTCATCCTGCTGGCAGTCGGCGCCGTGGGGCTGGGGCTGTTTTACTTTCTGCCCCAGCACGATGTGGTGATGGTCACGGGGGTTGAGGTCAAGCGCATGGATCACAACGGTGTGATCAGCGCAGAAAACCCGGCTGACGGCCCGACCCGGGATGTGTATTTCATCAACACTGAAGACCCGGTGACCAAGGAGGTCATGGTTTATCGCAACGAAGACACCGGCTGGTCCTTCCCCTGGTATTTCAAGTTCGACTCTGCCGATATCCAGGCCAAGGCCCAGGGTTACTCCCGCGATGCCAACCAGCTGGCGCTGATCCGCTACTACGGCTGGCGCATCAAGATCTTCTCGGTGTTCCCCAACATCACTGCGATCGAAGCCACCAACAGCCGGGATGAGCCTTTCCCCTGGTTCAACACGGTGTTCTTCAGCGTGCTGGCACTGCTCTTGATCGTGATTGCCATCTTTATCAAGCGTCGCGTCAAACGTCGCCCGCAAATGCCGGTCAATTGATCGCTGCGCCCCTGCGGGGGCGCATTCCAGGGGCCGTCAATCGGTCACCCGCGACACCCTCCCCTACGGCCACACCGGCAGTCCTTGACCTCAAGGTTTGCCGGTAGCAACAGCCAACTCGTCTGACACCTCGCCATCGGCCTCGCGCTCATGCTCCAGCACCGCCTGGGCCAGGTCTTCGGTGACGCGCATCTCGACCCCGACGGCCGACATTTGTGCCGCCGCGGTAAAGGGAGCTGCGGTCACTGGCTCCGAGCCCTTGGCACGACGCCAGGCAAACAGCAGCACCAGGCCCAGGTTCAGCGCGGCCAGGGCCCAGAATAGCCCGGCTTCACCGACCCGGGTCATCAGCGGCGAAATCACCAGCGGGCTGATGGCACAGCCCAGGGAGTTGATCAGCAACAGGCCCTGGATCATGCTCACAATCGCCCCCGACGATGCCCGATCCGCCGCATGGCTGACCGCCACCGGGTAAATCGCGAAGATACCGCCCCCCAGCAGAAAAAACGCCACTACCAGTAACGGCGAACCCGCTGGCAGCATCAGGATGATCAATGACAGCACTGCGCAGGCAGCGCCCAGCACGATCAATACCAGATGCCGGTCCTGATGGTCCGACCAGCGCCCGACCGGGTACTGCAACAGCATGGCGCCAAGAATCACCCAGGCCATCATATGCCCGACTTCGGTCACGTCCAGGCCGATACGTTGCAGGTACAAGGGCAGCAACGCATACACCGCGGCAATGGCAATACCCGAACCAAAACAGCCAATCACCCCGGTGGGCGTGGCACGCAGCAACTGCAAGGGCATCAGCGGTTCTGCGCGTTCAACAATCGGGGTTGCCCGCGGCAACATGACAATGGGCAACAACGATAGCGAGGCCAATATGGCGGCGATCATAAAGGGCACCGTGTCACCGGTCAGGGCAATGGCCCCCAGGTTGACCTGCCCCAGCAACCCCGCACCGTAGAGGGCAATCATGTACAAAGCCAGCAGGCGCCCGCGAATCTTGGGGTCGGCGGCCATCAACAACCAGCTTTCCACCACCAGGAACACGCCGACGCTGGCCCAACCGTTGACCAGGCGCAGGACAAACCATGTCCAGGGCTCGGATGACATGCCCTGGAACAGGATCGAGGTGGCAATCAATGCCGCGAAGCAGCTGTAGGCGCGGATATGACCGATGCGTACGATCAGCCGGTCATTGAAGATCGAGCCCAGGGTCAGCCCGATAAAATACGCCGAAGACACGATACCGACCATGGTCGCCGACTGGCCCATTGTGTCCAGGCGCAGTGTGGTCAGCGAGGCAAGCATGCCGTTGCCGATACTGATGATAAACAGCCCAAGTAACGGCGCCAGCGCCATCGCCAGCAATTGGACAGACATGATTGACTCAAGACCTCATTGATCAATGGATAACCCGCTCGGGCAAAAGCACAGCGGCACCTGCCGGCAAAGGCCGGGGCGAGACAGAAAAACCGGGGTGTGTGATTGTGCATCCTCGACGCCACGGACGTGGCCGGCGAGTGACAGGCAGGGCTCAAGACAAGCATCGACCAGGCAGAATCAGGGCGCGCATAGTAGCCGCAGACAGGTACAAGTTGAAGAGCGCGGCCCGGGATTTGTCAGGCCATTTTGACGCAGGTACCCTCCCCCTTGTTACCCGGCTCTGGAACCGTGCCTTTTTATCCGGTACATGTCGCCATCGGCATGGCTGAGCAACGTATCGGCATCCTCTCCGTCCACGGGGTAAAAGGCCATGCCAATACTGCAAGACGGCATTTTGATCCCGCCGAATTCAGCCCCGAGCGGCTCGGCCATCGCCGCAGTAATCTGTTCGATTTTCCAGGCCACGTCGTCCGCGGACTGGATATCGGTCAACAACACGGTGAACTCATCACCGCCCATGCGCGCCACCGTGTCCGATTCGCGCACACAACGGTGCAGGCGTTGCGCAGCCATGCACAACACGCGATCGCCCATGGCATGCCCATAGACATCATTGATGTCCTTGAAGTCATTCATATCCACAAACAGCAGGGCCAGGGTGCCTTGGCGCCGATGTGCTGCACGCAGGGCAGATTCCAGGCGGTCATTGAACAGCGAGCGGTTAGTCAGTTTGGTCAGCGGGTCGTGATGGGCCAGAAAACGCAATTCGTCCTCGGCCGCCCTCAAGGCTGTCACGTCCCGCGCAACCCCGATCCGCGCACCGACATCCTCAGACCAGAAGGCAGCCCAGAGGATATGCACGACAGCGCCATCCTTGCGCACATAACGGTTGCGAAAATCGACATGGGCCTGGCCATTCATCACCCGAACAATGGAGGCCCGTGAAATCGCCAGGTCTTCAGGGTGTATATAGTCCGTGATCAGGGTCCCCGTAAGCTCGTCGGCACGGTAGCCGAGCAGGGTCTGGCAGGCATCACTGACAAAGGCAATCCGGTTGTCCCTGTCGACCACAAACACCGTGTCCAGCATCAGGTGGATCAGTTTGGGATAGAGCGCCTGCAGGTCAACGGCCATAGCTCAGGGTGTCCGATTTGAAAATCGCCTTGATCATAGCCTGATAGCAAAGCAATGGCCAAATTACCATTTTATGTGGCATTTTTGGCGTCAAAATCCGGACGTCCGCCTCTCTCACAGTGACATCCAACGGATTGCATCGAGGTGCTAAAGTCAGCATTTGCTCAAACACAGGGACGACCCATGACAGGGCGATATCAAGGAAGCTGCCTGTGTGCAGCGGTCCGTTATGAACTGCTCACAACGCCAAAAGCAGTGAGTCATTGCCATTGCGGACAGTGCCGCAAAGGCCATGGCGCAGCATTCGCCTCCTATGCCAGCATTGCGCGCAGCGCATTGCGGATAGTCCAAGGGGCGGACAGGATCACGGCCTACTCTTCTTCGCCGTCAGTGCTGCGCGAGTTCTGCTCTCAGTGCGGTTCGACCCTGTTCTGGTCACGCAGCGAAGGTGAATTTGCCGACTGGATTTCCATAGCACTGGGCACGCTCGACAGCCCCTTTGTGGCACAAAAGCAAACACACCTTTACCTCGACTCGCCTGTGCACTGGGTTTGACCCTCGCCCTATGGGAGAGGGTCAGGGCGAGGGGCTTTCAACCCCTTCGCCTTGTTATCAGCCCTTGGCCGCCATGGCCGTCACTTCAACCCGCATCCCCGCAACGGCCAGCTCGGCCACGCCCACAGCTGCCCGCACCGGCCAAGGCTTGGCAAAAAATCGCTTGTAGACTTCATTGAACGCTGCCCGATCAGCCATATCGGTCAGGTAAATGGTCAGGTGCAACACCCGCTCCATCGAGCTGCCCGCCTTCTCCAGCGCCAGCTTGAGCGCCTGCAATGTGCACTCGCTCTGCTCGACAATCCCGCCCAGTTCCAGGCTGCCATCCGCACGGGTTGGTATCTGCGTCGAAACCAGCAAACCCGCAAAGCCGGCAACATCCGAAGAGATGGAGTCCGCATCAGGATCAGGGATGAAAGTCAGGTCGTGTTGCGACATAAGTGATCACTCGCTTGAGTTAAAACACCTATTGTCCAACGTCCGCTCGCGCCGTGCGCGTCTTTTTGCGCAGCAGCACATTGTCGTGCTTGGCTAAAACTGCCCGTGATCCATTACCATGCGCTTCGCCATGACGTCGTTGCATAGCCTGGAGTGCTCTGTGGAAATCAAACACCTGCGATCATTTGTGACCCTGGCCGAAGAGCTGCACTTCGGCCGCGCCGCGCAACGGCTGTCCATCGTGCAACCGGCCCTGAGCATGCAGATCAAAATGCTTGAAGAAGAGCTGGGGGTGCGTTTGTTCGAGCGTAACCGGCACTCGGTGGCACTGACCGAAGTGGGCACTCTCTTCCTGCCCGAAGCCAGGGCCACGCTCTACCAGTCGGCCCATGCCGCGGATGTGGCCAGGGCGTGCGGGCGCGGCGAAATCGGCCGGGTACGCTTTGGTTTTGTGTCCTCGGTACTGCCCCAATTGCTGCCAAGGCTGATCCGCTCGCTGCATGCCCGCTTCCCGCGCATCGAACTGGAACTCAAGGACATGCCGGGCCCGGATCAGGCCGTAGCACTGAAAAACGGCCAGCTTGATTTCGGACTGATGCGTCTGCCAGCCACCATCCCGGGCATCCAGACCCGCGAAGTGCTGCAGGAAAGCTTTATTGTCGCCCTGCCCGGCGACCATCCGCTGGTGGCCTGCACCAGCCTGCACCCAACCGACCTGAGCCAGCTGCCGGTGTTTATCCTGGCCCGGCGCTACGCCCCCGGTTTTTACGATGAAGTGATGCAGGCGCTCACCCACCGGGGCGCGCATCTGCAAAATGCAACCGAGCTGGGCGAGTTCACCACCATGCTTGCGCTGGTCTCTGCCGGGTTGGGGGTCGGTTTGCTGCCGGCCAATGCCGGCCGCGCATTACCTGCCAATGTCATCTCCAGGCCGCTGGAACTGCAGGACTACCGGGCAACGACCGGGCTGGCATGGACCGAGCTCAACAGCGCAGTGAAAAGCACCGTGTTCAGCTTGCTGGATGAGCTCTTTGCGCCGGGTCAGCAGCCCGTTGAGCACTGAGCAAAACCAGCATCTCCTTGCCCGCCATGATCAGCTCAGGGCACGCACCATTGACCTGGCAGGACACGATCAGGCCCTCGCCGATCAGCAGTAACTGCATGGCTGCCACGCGCGGATTCATATAGCCCGCTTGCGCACATATTTCCTCAAGATAGGCCTGAAGGGCCTGCTTGTGCTGGTGCGCCAGCCTGTGCGGCTGCTCTGACAGACTGGCATATTCAGCGGA